>NZ_JAHPYJ010000039.1:0-17302 GCF_019041935.1 Erysipelatoclostridium sp. MSK.7.34 | reverse complement strand
ATTTTGCCCACACCACGCACCAACGCGGCCAAGGACATCTGCCATTTTGTCCATATTTTTTTCCTCCCTTAAAATATCTATTGACACTATTAGTATAAAATTTAAACTGGTAAAAGTCAATGCTTTTTACTTTCAAAAGTACCATACTTTTAAAAATAAAACCGGTATTGTCCTAAAAAACGTTGGTATATAGCCATTTTTCACTAAACCGCTTACAAAAAATTTTTTTATAATTTTTTACAAAAAAATAAAAACGCTTACAAAAATAAGCGCTTTACATTGCTACAGTAACAGTTTGGAGCTCAAAATCATTGTAATGGAAACGTGAAAATGAGTATTCAAAGATCACACCACTACTCAAATAAGCTACTTGTTCAACTTCAAAATATGGCTCTGTTTCTTTTAAACCTAGATAATCCTGTTCAAGCTGTGATGACAAATGACCACGAACAGTTTTATGAGCACTTTGAATTTTTAGCTTTAAATCATTTTCAATATACTGATAAATTGATGTCTTCAAATGATCAACCTTTAAATTAGGAATAATTGAGATTGGCATATAAATTATTTCTAATGAATACGGCTTATCATCTAGTTTGCGGAATCTAATGATATGATACACAAACGAACCCTCTTCTATTTGCAATTTTTTCGATATCGTCTCATCACTTGGAATAACTTCGAAAGCAATAATCTCACTATCAATTTTCTTTATCCCCGCAAAACGTTCTGTTAATCCTTTGGTAAAATAATTAGATTTATTAGGACTCTCCATCGAAGGATTATAATCTTTAACAAAGGTTCCAGCCCCTCGACGTCTTACAATCAATCCTTCTTTAACTAAAATATCTAGTGCTTTTTTCATTGTTTCTTTATTACAATGGTACGTTACACACAATACATATTCATACGGGAGTTTTTGTCCATAGGTGTATTTCTCTTCTATTATCTTGGATCTAATATCATCAGCAATATCGATGTATTTTACCATGGCTACCCCTCCTCTATCTAGCTCTCTTTAAAAATACCATACTTTTAATAAATTTGCACGGACTTTTTTTAGATATAAAAAACCATTAAATTAAATGTATATTTTTCTCAAAATGAAAAAGCCTCTTATCGAGACTTTTTCACTATTATTATTTTGCATCAATAACTTTAATAGCTGCTTCTAATACTTTTTCTCCATTCATCATTCCATAATCTCTCATTTCAATTACTTCAATTGGAGTTTCTGTTTTAGTTCTAAGACCTTTTAATTCATGACGTACTTGTGGACCTAACATCACCACATCCCAATCATCCATCTTAGATAATGCATCGGTAATTGGCAATGCGATAATTTCTGCTTCGATTCCTTTTTCAGTTGCGGCCTTTTCCATCCGTTGAACAAGCATACTAGTAGACATTCCCGCATTACATACTAATAGTATCTTATACATCTTATTTCCTCCTTTCCTTTAACGTCCTTCTATATTATATATTATAACACTTTAATCTTTTTATTCGAATAATATGATAACTATTTACTAAGACAATTTATTACAAATATTTTTTACTCCCAAGAATATAAAAAATCGCAATTATTGCGATTTTCTAAAATCAATCTTTTTAACTACCGTTTGATCAAAATCTTTAATCATAAAAGTATCCTTTTCATAAATACCATAGCTATTCTTTCCCTCTTTAGGCAAAGAAATCGACGAAGGATTAATAATATAGATACCATTAATTTCCTTAGCAACCGGTTTATGAATATGACCATACACAAAAATATCACCATCATTCAAGCCTGGTAAATTATCCTCATCAAATAAATGACCATGCGTTAAAAAGAAATGATGTCCATCTACATCAACAGTTGCAAAATCACTACGGATCGGAAAATCCAAAACCATTTGATCAACTTCAGCATCACAATTCCCACGAACTGCGATAATATCTTTCTTGTAAGCATTCAATAGCGAAATAACTTTTTTAGGAGCATATTCTTCAGGTAAATCATTACGAGGCCCATGATATAAAATATCTCCTAAAATAATTAGTTTATCTGCTTTTTCCTGCTTATATGTATCAATTGCTTTTTGAGCATACAAAGATGAACCGTGAATATCAGAAATAAACATTAATTTCATAGAAAAACCTCCTCTACTGGATATCGTACAATTGTCTTCAAATCTTCTGGCGCTACTTTTTCAGGTTTATTTAAATATATCTCATGATGAAAACCACTTAACTTAAGATTCGCCACCGTTATGTATTCCATGATCTGTTTAGTTGAATTGATTTCCGTATTATAAGGTCCAATGTGCAGCATTTGAATACATTTACCTTCTTCAAACTCTTTAAGATATACGTCTAATGCTAAACAATTACCCGTTTTCGTCAACACTTCATTCTTCACTTCTTCAAGAATATGATCAGTTAAAATCGGTGGCTGTGGCATCATTAGTGTATATTTAATCATTTTTTTACGTGTAACATCAAAATGGCTATTATCATAGGTGTCCCAAATACCTTCTAACTTTGAACCACTAAATACAATCTCTTGCTGACAATAATATTCTTTTAAAGCCTTATTAAATTCAAATAATAATTTTGATTTATTTTTAAATTCCGGCACTGTCGGATTCCCAATTCCATCTATTGCAATATATTTGATCATCGGAATAGTTAAACTACTTATCTTTTTAGTTGTTGCTCGATATAATTTTGGATATTCTTTTTTTATATCAAATTTTGCCATTACATCATCTCCCTGCTCTAACTATTATATTACTTTTAAAAAAAATTACTATCGAAAATTAGAAAGAACACATTAAGGTGTTAGTAGACAAAAAATAATTACGATATACTTTATTTAAAGAAATACATTAAAAACAAATGCAAAAAGTATAAATCTTTATATAATAATACAAATGATAACTTTCATATAATATTATTGTTTTTCTCATAATTTGATTTATCTAGTATCAATAATATCGAAAAAGAAAAGATATAATAAATCAAATATTTTATATTATATCAAATAATATGTTAAAAAATTAATGCAGCTTTGTTGTCCATAATAGTTCTAATGGGGATCGTTGTTCCATTATCAAAACCAAATGTTTACGCAAATGATAATATTTGCCCAGCCGCTATTGAAAATGATAATTATTCATCTACTAGAGAAACAATATATTATAATGATAATGATTTTTCAAGTAGATATAAAGTTTTAAAAAATGGTAAAAAATATTATATGAAAATATTAGATATTTGGGAAATTGTTATTAACTCAAAAGGATATTTATGCAATTCATTTATGATAAGATTTCAAAAAAGACATAGTTATCAATGATAAAAAACAATTGACATTTCTTTAAAATAGGACTATTATGAGTAAAAATAAACATCCAAGTACAAATGCAATGACAGGGAAGAGTAAATAATTATGGAGTTTTAGAGAAAAGATGGCTGGTGAAAATCTTTACAACATAATTATTGAAGGTAGCCTTCGAGCAGTGAATCGAACAAGGAAACTTAAGTAGACTTCAACGTATTTCCTACGTTATCAGGATAGTGTATCGAGTATTTAACTCCGTACATGAAGCAAGAGCCAAAGAAATTTGGAAATTAGGTGGTACCACGGATAATCTATTCGCCCTAGCATAAGTGCTTAGGGTTTTTATTTTATCTAAAGGAGGAAATTTAAAATGAAAACATTTAATTATTCAACTCGCTCTACCCGACCCGATTTTCAAGGAGATTTTTTAGACATGATGCTACAAGCGACTAACAAGCCTAATTTGATTTCTTTCGCCGGTGGATTACCTAATCCCATCTCTTTTCCCACTCAGGAAATGGCAGCAGCCACACAAAAAGTACTTGATCAGCATGGTACAATCGCTATGCAGTATAGTATTCCAGAAGGATATTTACCCTTACGTCAATTTATTGCACATCAATATTTGAAACAAGGAATTGATATTAGTGCCAATGATATTATTATCACTAACGGTTCCCAACAAGCACTCGATATTTTATCGGCAGTACTGATCGATGAAGGTGATAAAATTCTTATTGAAAAACCTAGTTACCTAGCTGCACTCCAAGTATTTCATCTCTATAATCCAAAAATCAACTCGGTTACTTTAAATCATCACGGAATTGACCTACAGGAATTAACAGCATATCTTGAACAAAAACCAAAATTCTTTTATGCTATCCCGACTTTTCAAAACCCTACCGGTTTAACTTATGACAATGAAACCCGAATTGCTCTAGCAAATTTGCTTAAAAAAACTAACACTATCTTTATTGAGGACAACCCTTATGGTGATCTTCGTTTTAACGATGAAACATTTTTACCTATTTATCCCTTGCTAAAAGATCAAACGATACTGCTCGGAACTTTCTCAAAAACAGTTTCTCCAGGTATGAGAATAGGCTGGATTGCTTGTTCAAACTCTTATTTAAAGCAAAAGCTCTTAGCCTATAAACAAATCGTTGATCTTCATACTAATATTTTTGGGCAAATGGTCCTTCATCAATATCTTTGTGATAACAGTCTTGAACAACACCTTGAAAAAATAAAAAAACTTTATAAAGAACAAGCGGAACAAATGATAACTAGTATTCAAAAGTATTTCCCTGCTGAAGTTAAACATACAATTCCCCAAGGCGGAATGTTCTTATGGGTCACATTACCCCAAAAACTAACTGCTGTCGCTCTAGCAAATGAAGCAATCAAACATGACATCGCAATTGCTGCTGGTGATCCTTTCTATGAAGAAGAACGAAACGTTTCAACTCTACGATTAAATTATACTAATTGTGATCTAAAAACAATTGATCAAGGTATTAAAATACTTGGTCAAATTATTAAAAATCTCTTAGCCTCTTGAGCGAGGCTTTTTGTCTATATTACAATAAAACATCAAATAGTAATAAGATTCTTTGATTACTCATACACTATATTAAATTTAAAATAAAAAGGACAAACTAATGTCCTAAATATTGATCAAATATTTTTTTCAAACCATCTTTGCTGGCAACACCTTCATGTAACTTAGTATTCCCATCAAACAAAGCTGGAACATAATAATAATCATACTGATCTGCTAATTCACTATTGATTTGCTCATCAATCAATTCAATTTCAATTTGATTATATTCTGGGTTTTCATCTTGCAATTCTTTAATCCAGCGCCGTGCATTACGACAATGAGGACAATTTTCTAAAATAAATAATTTCATTTCCTTATCCTCTTTTAATAGTTTTAATTACGATTGGCTGATTAGGGCAATCTTGTATATTTCTAGGAGCATTAGCAATTTGATCAACAACCTCTAATCCTTCCGTGATTTTCCCAAAAGCCGCATAGTCACCATCAAGATGAGGAGCATCAGCATGCATGATAAAAAATTGTGATGATGCTGAATCAGGAACCATTGTTCTAGCCATTGATAATACACCACGAGTATGTAATAAATCATTAGCTACTCCATTACTTCTAAATTCACCTTTAATACTGTCAGCCTCATGATGGTTGAAATCTTTATCATATCCTCCACCTTGAATCATAAATCCTGGGATAACACGATGGAATATTAACCCTGCAAAAAAATCTTGATCAATTAATTTTAAAAAGTTTTCCACACTAATTGGAGCAATTTCAGGATATAACTCACCTTTCATCACTCCGCCATCTTCCATTTCAATAATAATATTTACTGTTTCCATTCTATTCTCCTTTATCTACTATTCTTGCTTCAATTATTTCATTAGCAACTTTTTTATCTTTTCTTTTTTTATTAAAGATCAATCCTGCAATCAGTAAGATTGCTAAAATTACAAGAACCCAAATAATTGAACTAACTAATTTAAATTGATAAGCTGTTGCTACAATCAAACATAAATTAATTATCTCAAAAGTCCCTGATAATTTCCGTCTTCCATTAACCAAAAAATTAAGGGCTAAAGCTGTACAAACAAACATCCCTATTACTAAAGCGACTTCCATAAATAACCCTCCTTCATCCTTTCTTATCATATCATGATTTTGACTTCCAGAGCAACTATCGTGTCTCCAGACTAATAACCATGTACTTTGAGCATATTAACTAATTGAACATAAAATTCCCGAACATCAAACTCAGCAATATTCTCACGATTTAAATCTATCATATCACCATGCGATATTCCTCTTTTCGTATTTGTTGTTAAAAAAGTATAATCACAACCCCAAGGAAATGAGTTTTCAGCCACTAATCCATCATTAGGCCCATCAAAATACTTCACTAAATGATGCGAAAAATTAAGCGGAAAGCGACCTCCTGAAGCAACATTTAGTTTCGAACCAACACTTTGATAAAATACTTCTGCCACATCAGGAACATCCGCATTGAACTTTTGACACGTTGAAGCAGTTAAATCATTGACCGCAGCAATAAAATCTGGATTCTCGTCCCCAAATTTCTTAAGGGCTGTATTATATCCCTGAGCCACTTTTTGTTTAATTTTTTCAGGGATTTTTTCCAATAAATAATCTGCAAATATGCATCCTCGATGTGGAGTATTGATCGTAGTAAGTGATGCCACATATGGCGCAATATTCAGCTTTGCAATCGCATAACGACAATCTAAACCACCTTTAGAATGTGCAATAATATTTAACTTTTCACACCCGCTTTCCTGTACAATTTCTTTGATTCGCTTTGCTAACTCATCGCCACTAGCAATAACACTAGCTGCTGACTGATGATTACCATAATAAATGACCGCTCCATTTTGTTCTAGTTCCTCGGGAATTCGTCCCCAATAATTAAAATATTTAAAATCTCTAAAAAACACTCCATGAACCAACAGCAATGGATATTTTGTTTTACACAGCTGTTGTTCTTTTCTAACTCCATTTAAAATAGTTTTTTCATTTTCAAATATAATTTCATCATCAGCAATTTTAATAAGCTTTCTTAAAATAATCAAATTAACAAGTGGAAACCATCCCCAAACAACCCCGATTATGCGCCATTTAGCTCCTAATTGGTTAGCCGTTAAATAAATTCTAATAATGCCATTCCAAAAAACAACAGCCTCAACTATTATTACCACTAATAGATTAGTTAACCATGCGCCAATATCTACTTTAAAAAATGAATAAAGCATATAAACAATTGTCATTATTAAAGATATTAAAAATATTTTTAATAATTCACACCCTGCTTTACATATGCGATATCGTTTCAAAAGAGGTCTAGGATAAGGGACATATGGTATTGCATTAATAACTATAAAAATCCCCACTAATAAACCAATTAACAATACGTTTGAAAAACCTAATAACAACCTATTTGCCAACACAAAAACTATTGTTGCTGATACCAGTCTTATTATATATTTCATAATTTTTCCTTATCTCTTATATTTTTACTTATTATACTGCCAAATTATCATTAGTACAATTATGAACAAAAAGGTTTATTTAAAATGTCATTCATTGAAATCTTAACTTATTGATTTATATAATAAATTTTATAAATCAATAAAACTATCTATTCTCCCGTCAGATTTCGTCTATCAATCATGTATTTATATACAAAAAAGCGATTAATCTTAACGACTAATCGCTTGATATCGTCTTAAATTATAAAATCAGCACCTATTGCTCAACAACGATCGTAATCATGGCAAAATCCTCTGTTCCAATGTTAATAATGCTATGTTTAGAATCTTCTTTACAAATATGGCAGATTCCTGCAAATAAACTTTCTTCGTCATCATCACATATGGCTTTACCCATCCCTGATACAATATAATTAATATTATTGCCAGTTTCATGCTTATGCATACCAAAAGAAATAGCAACTAAAAATAACTTTTCTATTTGAATCTATATACATTTTAGCATATTATCCCCCCTGCAGAATGCTGATTTATATTTATAAACTAAGAATTTTTAATCCTTTCTTTTTCTTTAATACAACAAATATAGTAATTAGAATTCCGGCTGCAACAAGTAATGATATATGCAAAAAAAGCAGACACTATCCTACTGTCTGGCAGGATCGCAGTTTTGAACATGACTGTCAACTCCTTTTTACACATATTTTAAAAGATTTTCTTCCCTCAATCACATTTATTTTACCTTATCAAAAAAATTTATGTCTATTATTTATACGTACAAGAAAATATTTTTCAAAAAAGTCTCCCTATCCCCTATTTATTCCATCGCTAATTGTAAAATATCCATCTATATCAATCATAATTAAAAACTCTATTACAATTAATCTTACTTCCAAATTTATCATATCATGATTATTCATAAGCCTACAGCTTGCTATTAAAGTAAACTATCATTTTTATTTGATAATTATATTTTCTACTTAATCCAATAGGTGAAGTCGTACAAACATGGTAAATAAAAAATTATTTTTATTTGATATAATGGTTTAAAATTGAAATCTTTTTTATCATTTTATCAACTGATATAACTAAAAGAGCCTTTCATAAAAGAAATTGATATTGTATAATGGTTAACTGAAAAATGATAAAAAATATGCAAATTATTTGATACAAATTTATATTGGGGAGGTTTTAAATAATGGAAAATTTGAATATAAGAGAAGATGTATCAGATATTGTTAATAAAACCGAATTATTAGCAGATTTGCAAATCGGTTTTTGGATAATAGAATATCCTAACGACGGAATTCCAAAGATGTATGGTGATACAATTATGTACTCGTTATTAGGAGGAAACAGCAATACTCTGACACCGGAAGAACTCTATTCATTTTGTATGGAGAGAATTGATTCTGAATATATAGGATTAGTTTTTGATGCAATCGAAAATATAAAAAAGAACAAAAGAACCGAAATACGGTATCCATGGAGACATGAAGAAAAAGGGTGGACATGGGTTCGGTGTGGCGGTTTTCTTGATAAATCATATAAAAATGGAATAAGATTTAAAGGCTATTATCATGATATAACAGAAGAACTTGAGATGGATATCAAAAATAATGAGCACAAAATAATCGATTTCAAAAAATTACGATTATATTCACCTTACTTTATCGAAAATTGTGAAGGCCTTTTTGAAATTGATATAGATAGTTTAGAAATAAAGACTATTTTTTATAAAAAGAAAAAATATCATAAAATTGATGATGGGGATAATGTTTTTTCTGTTATAAGAAAATGGACACACCCAAACGATATTACACGTTTAGATAATATTTTTGTATCTGCATCTCTAGAACAAATAATCAATAAAAAAAAGTTAAAACAAATTGAGTTTAAAACAAAAACAATTTTTGGAGATTATACTTGGGTAGAAGCTAGAATATTTTGTGCCCAAGTAATGGGAATTAAAAAATTATTATTTTATATTTATGATATTTCTGATAGAAAAACTATTTCCTCTTTAGTAAAAGAAAAAGAAGAAATATTAGATGCTTTTTTTAATCTATATTCTACAATTGTTGAAGTGGACTTAGCTACTGAAAAATTACATATATTAAAATCTGTTTTACCTACCAATAATGATCATGATCAAAAAATATTTTCACTAAAACAATTTCTTTTGCTACTTGAAAAAAGATTAATTATCAACTTTGAAAAAAAAGAATTAGAAAACTTTTTAACAATTGATAATTTAAGATTACTTTCTAAAACACAAAAAACATCACATCTTGACCTACGTTTCCAAAAGGAACTAGAAAATTATGAATGGGTCCAATTAAAAACTCTCTATCTTCCCAAGAACAATGAAAAAATATATCTTGTATTTAGTAATGTCGATAGAGAACATATCATTAATTCAATTACAGAAAAATTTGTTTATAAAAAAGGGGATTATTTGTATTATCTTGATACAAAAAATGGCTATTTTTCTAATTTTTCGATAACTGATAACGGTACTGTCATTCCTCCTCAAGAAGGCAATAATTATACTCAAGCAATGATAAAATACACACGACAAAATACCGTTTTAGAAGATCAAGACAGAGTTATCGAACAATTGATTCCTGAATATATACTTAATCGTCTGCAAGAACAAAGTGTTTATAAAATTGAACTAGGTATGTTAGATGAAAATAAAGAATATCGGAGAAAATTAATTACTGTTCAATATTATGATGAAGAAAATAAAATCGTACTTATTCGAAGAAGTGACATTACAAAAGAATATCTTAAACAAAAAAATCAAGAAAACAAGCTAAAAGCTATTAAAAAAGCAGCTGATACAGATGCCCTTACAGGTATCTATAACCGGATTGGTGCTCAGCGTTTAATAGTAGAATATCTTCATAAATCAAATAATCAAATGAGTGCTTTTATTATCATTGACTTAGATAATTTTAAGAAAATCAATGATAGTTTAGGGCATTTACAAGGTGATGAAGTATTAAAGCAGGTAGCTAATATATTAAAAGAAAATTTTCGAAAAACAGATATAATTGCTCGTTTGGGTGGTGATGAATTTATTGTATTTATGAAAAATATTGTTCAAAAAGAAAATGCCATCATATCATTAAATAACCTGCTTAAAAAATTACGATTATCTTATCAATGGCATGAAGAAACAATTCTAATAACTGGTTCTATTGGAGTTGCTGTAGCACCTATAGACGGGGCAACTTTTGAAGTTCTATATAAAAATGCGGATCAAGCTCTGTATAATTCAAAATATTCAGGTAAAAATGGATTTAGTTTTTATAATGAACACTAATGAAAGTTTAAGTCAATATAAAGATCAAATAAAAAGAAACTAAAAAACCTAATTTAAATATTAGGTTTTTTCATCTATATTCTTTTTTATTAATACCTTATTTATGATATGTTTCGTTTTTCATAATTTTAAATGCCCGATAGATTTGTTCTACTAAGACTAGCCTCATCAATTGATGCGGTAAAGTCATCTTAGAAAAACTTAGCCTAAAATTAGCACGATCAAGCATTTCTTCACCATGACCAAGTGAACCACCAATTACAAATGCAATCGTACTTTTACCAGAAATCATGGCTTTTTCCATCTTATTTGATAATTCAACAGAATCTATTTGCGTTCCCGACACATCTAGCAAAATAACATAATCATCCTGCTTAATTTTATCAAGCATCTTACGCCCTTCTTTAGCTTTAATTAATGTTTCATTGGCCAGTGAGCAGTTATCCGGTATACTTTCATCTGCTACTTCATAAACTTCTACTTTGCAATAGGCCTGCAATCTCTTTAAATATTCCTGCATTCCTGCCACTAAATATTTTTCTTTTAAACGCCCAACACAAACTATTTTAATCTTCATAATTACCTCCGCTGACCACATCAATTTGGCTAGCTACTTTAATATTATCGAACTCTAGATTATTTTGATTAAAAATCTTACGATAGGTTTCTAATGCCTTCTCTTTAGTATTAGCTTCATCACTCAAATGCGCTAAAACAATTTCTTTAGTTTTATCACCGATTAACTCTACCATCATCTTTGCACTATATTCATTGTTTAAATGGCCTAGATCACCATGAATACGCTGTTTTAAAAAATAAGGTCGTTTCGTTGCCATCAGCATCTCAACATCATGATTACTTTCAATAATATAATAGTCTAGATTATTAAGATATTTCCGATTTTTTTGAGATACATAACCAGTATCTGTCATATACAAAATAGATTCATTCACACCAGTAATGATAAAAGCCAGCGGACTTGTCGCATCATGAGATATACTTAAAGGCATGATTTCAAAATGAGCTAATTGAAAACTTTTATATGGTTTGATTTCATGGCTGCTATCGATTCCTTTGATACATCCTTTACCGCAAAAACAGATTCTTTGATCAAATATACTAATATTTTTATTATGGTCGTAATGATCGTGTGTTAATAAAACATAATTAATATTACTTTCTTGAAAACCAAGATTGCCAAGTTTATATAATAATTGTTTTCTAGCAATCCCACAATCAATCAATATTCCCACACCATTATCATAAATAAAGGTACTGTTTCCTTTTGAACCACTTGCTAAAATATGAAATTCCATTGTCTTCTCCTTTTATTGTTTTATTATACAAACTTGTATGCACAAAAACAATAAATTTGTCTTGGAAAAAGCAGGATGTGAAAATATTGTCATTAATTTTAAATTTTATGATAAAATAAGAATATAAAGGGGGATTTTCAATATGCCTAGAATTATTACTATTGCCAGAGAATACGGTTCTGGCGGACGCTTAATTGCACAAAAAGTTGCGCAGAAAGTCGGACTTGTATACTATGATAATGAAGTCATCGACTTGGCAGCTCGCGAAATGGGAATGGATGTTGATGCAATCCGTAAAGTAGCTGAACAAAAATCATCTAGCTTTATGTATACAATGTCATCTTCCGCTTTTTCATTACCACTAAATGATCAGGTTTTTGTAATGCAGTCTAAAATCATTCGTCATTTAGCTAATCATGATTCATGTATCATTGTTAATGGATGTGCTGATTATATCCTTGAGGATTATGATGATGTTTTATCTATTTTTATTCATGCACCACTAGAATCACGAATTCGCCGAGTTAAAGAGGATTATCAAGAAGTACATGATGATTATAAAAAATACGTTACTAAAAGAGACAAAGGTCGGAGTAATTATTACAATTACTATACAACAAAAAAATGGGGTCATTTAAAAAATTTCGATTTAACGATTAACAGTGATTTAGGAATCGACGAAGTCGCAACGATCATTGCTGATTTGTTTTTAAAAGGAGAAAAATAGTGATCCAAGAAAATAAGATGGGAACAATGCCGGTCAACAAACTGCTAATTTCAATGTCTCTACCAATGATTATCTCAATGTTAGTTCAAGCAATGTATAATATCGTTGATAGTGTCTTTGTTGCCCAAATAAGCGAAAACGCTTTAACTGCTGTTTCTTTAGCATTTCCATTGCAAAACTTGATGATTGCCTTTGCCGGGGGAACTGCAGTTGGCGTCAATGCTTTATTGTCACGTAGTTTAGGTGAGAAGAATCAAGATCATGTTAACCAGACAGCAGTTAATTCAGTATTTATTTTTCTTGTCACGGCGGTTATATTTATGATCGCCGGACTAACATTGTCTAACCTCTTTTTTAATGTTCAAACAACTAATACTGAAATTGTTAATGCCGGTACCCAATATTCAATGATCGTAGTTGGCTGTTCAATTGGATTGTTTTGTCAATTTCTATTTGAACGATTATTACAGGCAACTGGAAGAACCCTGTTTACTATGGTTACTCAGGGATTAGGTGCCATAATCAATATAATTTTAGACCCTATTTTTATTTTTGGTTTATGTGGCTTTCCTAAAATGGGTGTCGCTGGTGCTGCACTTGCGACAATAACCGGTCAAATCATTGCTTGTCTTTTAGCTCTATTTTTCAATCTTAAATTTAATCATGATATTCATTTTAAATTTAAAAGGTTTCGACCTAATGCTCATATTGTTAAGCAAATATATTCAGTAGGAATCCCATCTATCATCATGCAGTCTATCGGTAGTGTCATGACTTTTGGTATGAATACTATCTTAATTACTTTTTCTACCACGGCTACTGCGGTTTTTGGTGTATACTTCAAATTACAAAGCTTTGTCTTTATGCCTGTTTTCGGTCTTAATAACGGTATGATTCCAATCATTGCCTATAATCTTGGGGCTAAACAAAAGAAACGAATGTTTGATACAATAAAATTGGCAATGATCTACGCTACTGGCATGATGATCATTGGTGTTATCTTCTTTGAAACAATTCCGCAAACTCTTTTAGGTTTCTTTAACGCCTCTGAGGCAATGATAAAAATTGGAACACCGGCTTTAAGAATAATTGCTATTCATTTCATTTTTGCAGGTTTCTCAATTGTTTGTAGTGCAACTTTCCAAGCTGTTGGTAAAGGTACATATAGTCTTTTAACTTCGTTGATCAGACAATTATTAGTATTATTACCTTGTGCTTATGTATTATCATTAACAGGTAACTTAGACTTAATTTGGCTATGTTTCCCGATTGCGGAAATTTTCTCTGCAGTGACTTCTTTTATTTTAATGAAGCGAACCCGTAGACATTTAGAATTTTAAGACTTATGAATCTTCATAAGTCTTTTTTTGCAGCAAAAAAGGAGCTTGCGCTCCTTTACTTGTGTAATTATTTAAGTCCGTATTTTTTATTGAATTTATCAACACGTCCATCAGCACTAGCAAATCTTTGTTTACCAGTATAGAATGGATGACAGTTTGAACAAGTATCAACACGTACTTCGTCTAAAACTGATCCACCTTCAAATTCGTTTCCACAAGAAGTACAAACGATTTTTACTTTTTTGTAATCTGGATGAATTCCTTTTTTCATAAATATCAATCTCCTTCCGCCTTATAGCATATAGCTACAAAGTAAGTTGCTTTAGTATAATAACATTAAAATATCTAGATTTCAAGTCATTTTTTTAAATTAATCACTAATCTTCGACTTGACGTCTAGTAATCACAGCTCCAAGTGAAATTAACTTATGATCAATATTTTCATAGCCGCGATCAATATGATAAACATTTCCAATTTCAGTAACACCATCAGCCATTAAAGCTGCCACGATCAACGCTGCACCACAACGTAGATCTGTCGCATAAACACGTGCTCCATGTAATGGCGTAGGACCATTAATATAACACATTGCTTCTTCTTGATCAATTTTTGCTCCCATTGAATTCAGCTGATAACAATGTCCAAAGCGTTCAGGATAAATCGTTTCAACTACTTGTGAAGCTCCCTGACATTGAGTTAATAACGCTGTTAGCGGTTGTTGTAAATCGGTTGCAAAACCAGGATATACCTGTGTCCTAATATCAATTGGTTTTAAATTATCAAGGCCGCCATGAACAATAATACTGTCACCAACAATATCCATTTTAACCCCGATTTCTTTTAGTTTAGAAGTTACTGCTTCTAAATGTTGAGGTATAACATTTTGAATAATTACTTTTTCTCCTGCCGCTGCAGCCATCACTAAAAATGTCCCAGCTTCAATTCGGTCAGGAATAATTTCATGATCACAACCACAAAGAGTTTCTACACCTTCAATTGTGATCGTATCTGTTCCAGCCCCACGAATCTTAGCTCCCATTTTCGTAAGTAAATTAACAACATCAATAATTTCAGGTTCCTTTGCAGAATTTTCTATTGTTGTTTTTCCTTCTGCTTTAACCGCTGCCAACAGGATATTGATTGTTGCTCCTACTGAAGCAAAATCCAAATAAATTTTATTCCCAACTAAACGATCAGCTTCAATCGTATAGGTTCCATTATCACTATAACTAACTTTTGCACCTAATGCTTCAAATCCTTTAATATGTAAATCGATTGGTCGTGGTCCTAAAAAACACCCACCAGGCATCTTCATCGTCACTTTTTTGCATTTTCCTAATAAAGCTCCCATTAAATAATAAGATGCTCTTAATTTATCAACTGCATCACTTACTAAAGGTATATTTTTTAAGTTAGAAGGATCAACCACTAACACATCATCATTTTTATCTACTTCACAGTTTAATTCTCTTAACAATACTCCTAGTGCATCGACATCAGAAATATTTGGTACCCCATATACTGTTACAGGACTATCTGCTAAGACAATCGCAGGAATTAGAGCTACCGTTGCATTTTTTGCACCGCTTACCACCACAGTTCCATTCAATTTGTGTCCACCTTCAATGGCAATTACTTCACTCATTTTAGTCCTCCTTAAAATTTAATCTACGTAACTACTATATATTAATTTATTGTTAAAAACAACCAAAAAATGTATTTTTAAAAGTTTCGAATTTTTTTGACAATATCTAATATATTTCTATTTTCAAAACATAAAAAAATCTACCAAACTAATATTAACTCAATATTAACGAAAAAAAGAAACCTTTATGTAAATAGCTTCTAATTTTTCTATATTTCATTAAAAATACTACTCTATTATCACTTCAAACTAACCTTGATTAATTAAATTAAAAGCAGAACAAATCTGTTTACAAATAATTAAAGCAAAAAGATAAACAAACATAAAAATGACTGATGAATATGCTTCAATTCATAATACAATTATTAAAAATTATATATGTCTTTTTGACTATCTTTTTATATCTTCTTAAATGTCCGCAAAGCCTTATTTTATAGGCTCTACGGGCATTTTGCTTTTGTGGTAAACCTCACATATCTAGGTCTATCTTCTTATATTTTCACTATCAAGCGTGGTTAAAATCGTGGTAAATACTTCTATGCAATTAGACGCTGAACCTCTGATTTTGCGGTATCTATGGACGCATGAGCATACCAGTTCATTGTGATACTGATATTTGAATGCCCCATGATATACTGTAAATCTTTTGGGTTCATGTTCTTGCTTGCCAGTCTTGTGCAGAATGTATGGCGTAGCGTATGCGGTGTGATATGTGGCAATGGATTGTCCTTGTGGTGCTTGTTGTATTTCTTTACCATACGGATAAATAAGGCGTTATAATCAATCGCAACTTTGGGCTTGCCCTTATGATTGACAAATAGGAAGTTGCCCCGTCCGTCTATCACAAATGGTTCTGCCTTTGGACGTTTTTTCATAACCTGTTGAAATGCCTGTATCGTTTCTTTGCTTAATGGTACTTGCCTTATTCCGCTTTTTGTTTTAGGCGTTTCAATATAATAGCCCTGTTCCTTGCTCTTTAGTAACTGGTGGTCGATAATCACAACTTCATTCTTGAAATCAATGTCGGCTACTGTCAGTCCGCACAGTTCCGAAATACGAAGTCCTGTCTTTAACAGTATCAGCACATCATCATAATGCTTGTGATACACATTGTCCGTCTTGATGAATGAGAGTAAGGCTTGTTCCTGTTCCTCTGTCAATGCGACTTTCTTTTTGGTATCATTTTCTAGGACTTCACTCAACTTGAAATCAAAGGGATTTTTCCTCACATAATCATCTTGAATGGCTATGTAGAATGACGCTTTTAACGAGCGTTTATGGTTGTTAATGGTATTGTAGGAAAAGCCTTTGTCTTTCATGCGTAACGCCCATTCCTTAGCGTCAGAGGGTTTGATTGTATCAATGCTCCTAGCACCTAACTTGTCCTCTTTCAATAACCGCATGAGTTGTTCCCGTTGTTTCTGTGTGCTTTTCTTCACATTTGCCCTCTGTGCGTTCTGTTTGGCATAAAGTTGGCAAAGCGTCATTTTCTTGCCAGTGCTGTCGATACCGTCCTCAATATCCCGTCTTATCTGCTGTTCCAGTTCTCGAA
>NZ_JAHPYJ010000038.1:0-18357 GCF_019041935.1 Erysipelatoclostridium sp. MSK.7.34 | reverse complement strand
ATAGCAAGCTGCCGGTTCTTTTTTTATTTACGGATACCTCTGCGTATCCTTTTTTTATTTTATATCCGGCTTTAATAATAAATTCTAAGATGGGAATATTTAGAAAAAAAGAAGGTCACTTTATTTGACCTTCGATTTTTATGTTTTATATTTCAACTGCTTCTTTAACTAATGCAACTACTTCTTCCATAGTTCCACAGTTAATAGCTTTAGCAGCTAATTCATTCATTTCAGATTTTTTCATTGATCTGATTAACTTTCTTTGAGAAAGAATAGATGTAGCAGACATAGAGAATTCATCTAGTCCTAAACCGATTAGTAGTGGTGCAGCAATTGCTTCTCCAGCCATTTCTCCACACATACCTGTCCATTTACCTTCGGCATGGGCTGAATCAATTACATGTTTAACTAAACGTAAGATTGATGGGTGGAATGGTTGATATAAATAAGAAACCCCAGATGACATTCTATCAGCAGCAAATGTGTATTGAACTAAATCGTTTGTACCAATTGAGAAGAAATCAACTTCTTTGGCAAATTGATCAGCTAACACTGCTGCAGCTGGAATTTCAATCATGATACCTACTTGTAATGTATCAGATACTTCGATTCCTTCACTAATTAATTTTTCTTTTTCTTCCATTAAGATTCCTTTAGCTTTTCTAAATTCATCTAAAGTAGCAATCATTGGGAACATAATTCTTAAATCACCATATACTGAAGCTCTAAGTAATGCTCTTAATTGAACTCTAAAGATGTCTTCTCTTTGGAAACATAAACGAACCGCTCTAACTCCTAAGAATGGATTCATCTCTTTAGGTAAATCAATTGCTTCGATTTCTTTATCTCCACCAATATCTAAAGTACGAACAACAGCAGGTTTTCCTTCTAATCCTTCAAGAACCTCTTTATAAACATTGAATTGTTCTTCTTCAGTTGGTAATTGAGCAGATTCCATATATAAGAATTCAGTTCTGAATAACCCAACTCCTTCACCGCCATTGTCTAGTACACCTTGGATGTCTTTTGGAGATCCAATATTAGCAACTAGTTCGACGTGATGATCATCTAGAGTAACAGATTTTTCATTTTTCATTTTCTTTAATTCTTCCTTGTATGCGATGAATGCTTCACGTTTAGCTTGATATTCTTTAATTTCATCATCACTAGGATTAATAATTACAATACCAGCTTCACCATCTAAAACAACCATATCAGCATCATTAGTTTCATCAGTTATTGTTTTACAAGAAACAACCGCAGGAATTTCTAATGAACGCGCCATGATTGCTGAGTGAGAAGTTCTACCACCAATATTAGTAGCAAATCCTCTAACTAAGTTTTTATTTAATTGCGCAGTATCAGATGGAGTTAAGTCATCAGCAATAATAACAACTTCTTCATCGATTAAAGCAGGATTTGGCAATGACTTACCTAGTAAGTTAGCTAATAAACGACGAGATACGTCTTTGATATCAGCCGCTCTTTCTCTAAAATAATCATCATCCATACTTTCAAACATTGCAATAAAAGTATTAGCAACTTCATCTAGAGCAGCATCAGCGTTAATCTTTTCATTTCTGATTTTATCCTCTACTTGAGTTTTTAATTCAGGATCTTGTAATACTAATGCATGAGCATCAAATACAGCAGCTTCTTCTGCAGATAAATTTTTAGCAGCAGCTTCCTTAATTGATTCTAATTCTTTTGCAGTTTGTGACATTGCATCGTCAAATTTTTTGATTTCTGCCTCAGCATCTTCTACTGTTACTTTTGTCACTGTTAAATCCGGCATTACTAGTTTGTATGCTTTAGCAATCGCGATACCACTAGATGCCCCAATACCTTTTATCATATTAAAAACACCTCCATATACATTCCTATTTTACCTTATTTTTAGCAAAAAATAAAGAAATATCGAACTGTGACTAGGTATTTTCGCGTTATGAAAAAAGGGCTTTCAAAAGGGACTTACAAATTAATAGACTTTGACAAAAAATACATGACTCGTTTTTTTCGAGTTTTGAAAAATGATTGATATTTCCGGCCTTTAACTTGAAGTTTTAAGGTAAAAATAGTATCATATAAGTGGAGGGACACAAAATGAAATTAATTATAGTTGAAAATTATGAAGAAGCAAGCATTGAAGCTGCAAAAGTTATGTTAGAAGTTGTTAAAAACAATCCAACTGCTAATTTGGGATTGGCTACGGGATCTACACCAATCAGAATGTATGAATTGATGATCGAAGATCACAAGAAGAACGGGACTTCTTATAAAGATATCAAATCATTTAACTTAGATGAATATTTTGGATTAGAAGCTACTCATCCACAAAGTTATCATTATTTTATGAATAAACATTTATTCTCTGGAATTGACATTAATCCTGAAAATGTACATGTACCAAATGGTGCTGGAGATATTCAAGTAAGTTGTGATGATTACAATAAATTATTAGCTGAAAATCCTATCGATATCCAATTGTTAGGAATTGGTTCAAATGGACATATTGGTTTTAATGAACCAGGAACTTCTTTTGATTCAGTAACTCATATGATTGAATTAAAAGAAAGTACACGTCAAGATAATGCCCGTTTATTCTTTGATGGGAAAATTGATGAAGTACCTACTCATGCGATTACTATGGGAATTTCAAATATTTTACAAGCTAAAAAAGTATTATTAGTTGCGTGTGGTGAAAATAAAGCTCAACCAATCAAAGTATTGGTTGAAGGTGAAAAAACTACAGACGTACCAGCAAGTGCACTTCAAGATCATAATGATGTTGTTGTAATTGTTGATAAAGCAGCTGCTAGTTTATTAACTAAATAATAAAAGGAAAGATTTATAAATCTTTCCTTTTTTAAAACCTTTTTTTTACCTTTAAAGAAATGTGTTTAATTTGTTTACGTAAGATAAATAACGTATAATTATTATATGGGGGTACTAAATATGACAAAAAATTTATTTAAAGAAGTAGCGATGAATGAAACAAATCCAAACTACTCAAAAGCAATATCAAGACTTGAACCATTGTATCAAAGAAGTAATGATCTACGTAGTGAGTTTGGTCGTGATTATACGAGAATTATCTTTTCTCAGGCATACCGACGTTTAAAACATAAGACACAGGTGTTTTTTGCAGTTAAGGATGATCATGTTTGTACACGTAGTGAACATGTTAACTTAGTTGAATCTGTAAGTTATACAATTGCAAATTACTTAGGTTTGAATACTGAATTAACTAAAGCAATAGCAGTAGGCCATGATTTAGGACATGCCCCATTTGGTCATGGTGGTGAACGTATTATTAACGAGCTTGCTAAAATACATGGGCTCGATTCTTTTTGGCATGAGCGCAATAGTCTTCATCTCATTGATGAAATAGAAACATTAGAAGATAATGAACATCATCGCCATAATTTAAATTTGACATATGCTATTCGTGATGGAATTATTTCTCATTGTGGAGAAATGAATCAAATGAGTATTAAAAAGCGAGATGAGTATATTGATTTACAAAATTATACTAGCCCAGGACAATACAGTCCTTATACTTGGGAAGGATGTGTTGTAAAAATGGCAGATAAGATTGCCTATTTAGCACGTGATATTGAAGACGCTTTACGTCTCAAGGTACTAAAAGAGAATAAAGTTGAAGTCTTGAAAGCTTCGCTCAATAATATTACTAGTGAATATCATTTTACAGCAATCAATAATGGAACTGTCGTTAATTATTTTATTCAAGATGTATGCAGTCATAGTAATCCAAGCGATGGAATTTCATTATCAAAAGAAGCTTTTGAAATAATGAAAACAATTATGAAGTTTAATTATCAAAATATATATTTAATTGATAGAGTACAAATTCATACTAATTATGTTAAATTGATTTTAAATTCTATTTTTGATTTCTTTATTAAATACGATTTAATGGCTCGAGATAGTAATACTAATATTATTGATGAAATTTCTAAGGATAAAGATCAATTTCCCCATGCAATCAATGGATTTATCCATTGGCTTGAAAAATATAGTGTGATGAATGGAGCAAAACGTGATTCGCTTTATCAAAATAAAGTTATTTATGATTTTATTAATGATGATAAAGCAATTATTAAAAGCATTTTAGATTATTTATCAGGAATGTCAGATGCCTATATTATTCAAATATTTAATGAGCTTATTTCATTTTAATCCATTGAAGAAATTCAATGGATTTATTATTTTTACTTAAATTATTAGAATAGATGTGGTAAACTAATCATTATTAGGGAGGTTTAAATATGCCTATTAAAATACCAAATGATTTACCAGCAAGTAAAATATTAAAAGAAGAAAATATCTTTGTGATGGATGAAAATCGTGCTTTAGCTCAACAAATTAGGCCATTGCAATTATTAATTTTAAATATTATGCCGACTAAAGTAGTAACTGAAACACAGCTTTTAAGGATGCTGTCGAATACACCACTTCAAATCGAGGTAGACTGGATTCATATGGCCAGTCATGAATCTAAAAACACACCTCAAGAACACTTATTAGCTTTTTATAAGACATTTGAGGAAATAAAAGATAATAAATATGATGGTTTGATTATTACTGGAGCACCGGTGGAAAAACTTAGGTTTGAAGATGTTGATTACTGGTTAGAGATGGAAAAGATTTTAGAATGGTCAAAAACTCATGTATTTAGCTCATTTTTTATTTGTTGGGCTTCTCAAGCAGCATTGCATTATTTTTATGGTATTGAGAAACATGAATTAAAAGAAAAACTGACAGGTGTTTATTTTCATCATACTAATGTTGATAAAATGAAGCGAAAGATACTTAGAGGCTTTGATTATCAATTTTATGCTCCTCATTCACGTTATACAACAATTATGGCAGAAGATATAGCAACGATTTCTAGTCTTGATATTTTAGCTGCTAGCGATGAAGCAGGGGTTTATTTGATTGCAGAAAAAGATGGCTCACGTTTTTTTGTAACTGGTCATCCTGAGTATGATCCTGATACATTAGATAAAGAATATAATCGTGATCTGGCAATTTCTGATCAAGCTACTATGCCTAAAAATTATTATAAAAATGATGATATGCACAATGAAATTTTAGTAAAATGGCGTTCTCATGCTTATTTATTATTTAGTAATTGGTTAAATTATTACGTTTATCAAGAAACTCCATATGATTTAAATGAGTTAGAAAGTTTAAAACTAGGTAAATAATGTAATATTGTATTTACGATAAGTTTAAAAGTTGAAGAAATAAATCTTGCTCAAATTAAGTAAATCTTCTAAGTTGGACCAGCAAATGATATGTATCAAGAATTCTAGACACATATCATTTTTGGTCCAATTTTTAGAATTGGTACAATTTGAGTAATCAGTAAATTTATATATAATTTCTAAATAATGCAGTAGAATTAAGTTTCTATTTCTTTTAAGAGTTTACTTTGAGTTTGTCTGTATCTTAGTGGTGTAAGGCCCATTGTTTTTTTGAATATTTTATCAAAATATTCAATATTATTAAATCCACATTCAAAAGCTATATTTAGAATTGATAATTCAGTAGATAAAAGGAGTTCTATTGCCTTATCTATTTTTTTTTTATTTAAATATTGGCTAGGAGTCATATTTAAATATTCATGAAATTTTTTAATTGTATATTGTTTAGAATATGGTGAGATGATAAAAATATCTTTTGTTTCTTTAATTTTATTTAAATCTTGTATTTCTAATAATAATGATTTAAACCAATTTGGATATATATTCGTATCTTTTGATTGATGATAGATTAATTCTTTTATCATTTGATATAAGAACAATTCTATATCTTTATTTAACTCATAATAAGAATCGTTGAGATTGATATCATTATAGTAATTAATTAGTTTTCTAGATTTTTCATCAGATAAGTGTCCTATTACAGTATCATTAATTAAATGAAAACCTCCAAATATAGTCTGAACTCTATTCATAATTTTGTCAGAAAAAGCTAAATTGATATATTTTAAGGAAATATTTTCATTAATAGTAACAAGTTCATGAAAAATATTTTTTTTCATTAAAATAATGTCATTTCTTTTAATAATATTAGATGTTGATGTTGTATCATTTTTGATTTCACCATCAATAATTAATGTTATTTCATAATATGTCTGATAATGTTTTCCTACTTCAGATTTTTTTCTTTTTCGGTGTTGCCAGTGAATATCTTTGCTGTTATTGATGATTTCTAGACTTAGTTCTTGCATAAAGCACCTCCATTATTTTTATTATATTATAATTTTGATTTAAATAAAATTAAAAATAAAGTTAGAAAAATAAGATAAAATGAATGCTTTGTTTAATAAAGTTTAAAAAGCGAATATATGTTAAGTATGATATACCTTGTTATGATACTCTTTATATGAAAAGGAGGTAGACAAATGAATGAAATTCAATATTTAAAAGAGTTTACGAGATTGTATAAAGAAAATAGTCATGATAAATACAATCGGGAAGTAGAATGCCATTTCTTTATGCACAAGGAAAATCGTACAAAAATAACGAGCGATGATTATTTCTTATCATGTTTTCCTAGTGCAATTTGTGGTTTTGGATCAAGAAATACTAACTTTATTTACAATTGCAAATTAGAACGATTAGCAAAATTAATCGAAGGTACACATGATGTTGAAAAAGAAGAATTAGAAGAATTGTATACGTTTTGGGCTGATGAGAATGATAAAGAACGTCTTAGAAGATATTATCCAAATGATATAAAAGAATTAATGCCATATGATGATTTTGAAAATGATTATTATACAGCGTATCCTTTATATAGATTAGGAGGAGCTTATCTTGATTTTGAAAAATTATTTGATTTAGGAATAGATGGATTGATTCATGAAATTGATTCTCAACCACTCAATAGTTTTTTAAGAGCTTGTAAGAAATCGCTTATTTACTTAAAAGAATTAATAAAACTGTATCGTGATGATGCCATGGACATTAATCCTGAATTGGCTTATACGTTAAATGAATTACTTGAACATAGACCACAAAATATGAAAGAAGCGATTCAATTAATGTGGATTTATGTAGGCGTTAGTGAAATTAGAAACTATGGAAGAATGGATAATCAATTAGCACGTTTTTTAGATGATGAACAAGATGCATATAAGAATATTGCAGAATATTTCAAGGTAATTAGACAACGAAATACGATTTACAATGGTCGTATTATTTTAGGTGGAGAGGGTCGTCATGATCTTGAAAAAGCAAACAAGATATGCAGTATAGCTCTTAAAGTTATGAAAGATTTACATTTAACTGAACCACAATTAACACTTAGGTGGTCAAAAGATATGCCTGATAGTATTTTTGATAATGCGATTGATTGTATAGAAAGTGGTTGTAGTTATCCATTATTATACAATGACACGGTTAATATTAAAAATGTCAAAGAATCAATGAATGTATCATATAAAGAAGCGGTTGATTATGTTCCTCTTGGTTGTGGTGAATATGTTTTGGATCATAAAAGCATTGGTTCACCTAATGGAATCATTAATTTAGCTAAGGTATTAGAGGGGTTGGTTAATGATGGAAAATGTATGATTACTAATAAAAAAATAGTAAAGCATTATTTAACTAAAGAACCTAATACATTTGAAGAATTATATGATGTATATAAACAAGAGTTAGATTATCAAATTGATTTGTTAGCTAAACAAGAGAAATTTGAATATGATTATATGAATAATCATTGTGGATACTTATTTAATTCTATTCTTTATGATAACTGTATTGATAGAGGTAAAAGCTTATTAAATGGTGGGATTGACTATCTAGGTGGAACTTTGGAAACCTATGGTAATGTGAATAGCGGAGATAGTTTATATGCCATAAAAAAATTAGTCTTTGATGATAAAGAAATTCGTTATAAAGATATGGTTGATGCAATTAGAAATAACTTTATTGGATATGAAGAGATTAGAGAAAAATGCCTTAATGTTATCAAGTATGGTAATGATAATCCTGAAGTAGATGAAATGATTAATGAATTAAATCAGTATGTTGCAGTCACAACAAAATCTAAATCAGAAAAATATGGATTATCTTCATATTTGATAGTTATTATAAATAATGATGCAAATTCACGATTGGGATATAGAACAGCAGCAACTTTTGATGGAAGAAAAGCTTATGAACCGTTAGCAAATGCATTAACTCCTCAAAGTGGTGCTGAAAAAAATGGTGTAACTGCTGTATTGAATACAGTGAGTAGCTTAGATGTCAATAATATGGCAGGTGCTGTCTATAATCTAAAATTAAGTCATGATTTGATGAATCAACATAAAGATATGGTTAAAGAGTTATTAAAAATTTACTTTTCATCTGGTGGCTCACAAATTATGATAAGTGTTATTAACCAAGAAGAATTAAAAGACGCGATGATACATCCAGAAAAATATCCTAATTTAATCGTTAGAGTTGGGGGATTCAGTGCTAGATTTATTGATTTATCACCCTTGGTCCAAAAAGAAATCGTAAGTAGGATGGTATATTAATTTGAAAACTTGTACAATTGTTAATATTGACAGATGTTCATTAAATGATGGTCCAGGTATCAGGACAGTTATATTTTTTAAAGGGTGTTGTTTAAGATGTATATGGTGCCATAATCCTGAAACATATCGTTTTGATATACAGGAATATGAAGAGGATGGTAGAAAAAAAACATATGGTAAGATAGTTGAGACTGATGAAATTAAAAGGATTATTTTGAAAGATATGAAATATTATCATAAGACAAATGGCGGTGTGACTCTTTCAGGAGGAGAAGCACTTTTACAGATTGATGCTGCATATGAATTAGCAAAATTTTGTAAAGACGAGAAAATAAGCTTATGTGTTGAGACAAGTGGTGCAGTGCCGTTAGAGTATATAAAAAAAATAGAGGAATATGTTGATTACTGGCTGTATGATTATAAATTAAGTGATCAAGAAAAATATTATGATTATCTTAAAACAAATTCTTCCTTAATCTTAGATAATTTAAAATATTTAATCGATAATAAAAGACATATAATTTTAAGGTGTCCAATCATCCATAAAATTAATGATAATATGGACCATTTTCAAGCAATAAGTCATTATTCTAAGTATGTATCTAGTATAGAGATTCTTCCATATCATAATTTAGGGAAAGCAAAAGCTGAAAACATCAATCTAGATAGTTACTTTTATCAAGAAAATACATCAGAAGAATTAAAAGAACTGTGGAAAAAACAGTTGAGTGAATTAGGATGTTTAAACTTTAAAATACATTAAAAGGAGAGAATAATATGAATAATTTTATTGATAAGTTTGTTGAGAAAAGTTCAAAACTTGCTAATCAAATACATCTAAGATCAATGCGTGATTCTGTTGCATTAACAATGCCATTAGCTATTTTAGCTGGCATTATGGTATTGTTAAATAGTTTGATTTTGGATCCAAATGGAGTGTTATCAAGTATTATAAATACAAATACCTTAGTTAAAGCACAAGAAGTTGGAACACATGTAACAAATGGAACATTAGGTATTTGGGCAGTTGCTTCAACAGTTGGTGTTGCTTACTGTTTATCAAAAAATAAGGGTGCTGAAGAACCATTGATTCCAGGATTTGTTGCACTATGTAGTTTTGTGACTTTAGTTCCTTTGACAACTAGTGTAACACCACTTGGAGGAAGCGAAGCAGTAGGAATAGCTAATATATTAGCTCAAACATACACAGGTGTATCTGGGATGTTTACTGGCTTAGTTGTTGGAATTACAGCCACTGAGCTATTCTTAGTAATTTCAAAAATTAAAGCTTTAAGAATTAAAATGCCAGAGTCAGTACCACCTATGGTGGCAAAGTCTTTTGATAATATGATTCCATTTATGTTGGTAGTGGTATTCTATGCAGTATTGTCATTTGTATTAGATTGTTTCTTTGGACAATCATTTAATGAATTAGTTGTAAATATTATTCAACAGCCAATTAAAGGATTAACTACTAGTTTACCAGGATTCTTGATTGCAATGGCTATTTTCAATTTATTGTTTGCAATAGGTATTCACCCTTCAGCAATTGTAGATACAGTTATTGGACCTGGTTTATTACTAGCAATTACAGAAAATATGGATGCCGTTCAAGCAGGATTGCCAGCTCAAAATATTATTAATGATTCGTTTAAACAAGTTTATGGTTTAATCGGTGGAACTGGTTGTACAATTTGTTTAATTATTGCAGTATTTGCATTCTCTAAACGTAGAGATCATAAAATGATTGCAAGTTTAGGTGTGGCACCAGGAATTTTCAATATTAATGAACCAGTTATCTTTGGATTTCCAATTGTAATGAACCCAATTATGATTATACCGTTTGTATTAGTAACACAAATAAATTTTATTTTAGCTTATATTGTTACATCATTAGGTTTGATTGAAAAATGTGTTGTTCAAATTCCATGGACAACTCCTCCAGTAATATCAGCATTTTTGTCAACTAATGGAGATATTAGAGCGGCTGTTTTCCATATTATATTGATTGTTATTGGGGTAATGATTTATTTACCATTTTTAAAAATGTCAGAAAAATCACTAAATAACCAAATTGAAGAAAATTAAATAAGAGGGGTATAACCCTCGCTTTATCCAAAATTATTAATAATATAACTACATATTAATGTTGTAGAGAACATGGAGAAGATTATGAATAAATTACCAGATAATTTCTTTTGGGGCGGTTCAGTTACTAGTTTTCAAACTGAAGGAGCAGCTTATGAAGATGGAAAAGGATTAAGTATGTATGATTTACATAAAAGGGAAAATGGAGAACCTAAATGGGATCATGGGATTGATTTTTATCATCGTTACAAAGAAGATATTGCTATGATGGAAGAATTAGGTCTTAACTTTTATCGTTTTTCTTTATGCTGGGCAAGAATCCAACCAGATGGTGAAACTAAGATAAATGAAAAAGGAATTGCCTACTATAATAATGTTATTGATGAATTACTAGCTCACGGAATAACGCCAATGATAACGCTAGATCATTATGATATACCTTTGCCATTAAAAGAAAAATACAATGGATTTTTTTCTAGAAGAGTAGTCAATGCTTTTGAAAAGTTTACAGAGATATGTGTAAAGGCTTTTGGTGATCGCGTTAAATATTGGATGACTTTTAATGAACAAAATGATTATGCAAAAGAAACTACAAAAGCGGGAGCAACTGTAGTGCCAGTAGGAATGAGCTATTCTAAATTTTTATATCAAGTAAATCATAATATTTTAATTGCACATTGTAAGGCGATTAAGATGATTAGAAAATATTATGATGACGCTAAAATTTGTGGAATGATTGCACTAACGAATTTTTATCCAAATGATAAAACACCAGAGAACTCAATGTTTTGTATGTTAGCAGATTTATACACTCATCAATTTCATGGGTATGTTTTTACTAAAGGGAGATATCCAGAATACATGATTAGATATTTTAAAAATCATCATTGTATGCCAGAATTTGAAGAGGGTGATGAAGAACTATTGAAATATACAGTTGATTTTTTAGGAGTATCATATTATCGTTCTTACACTCTTACAACAGGTGATTTTGAAGAAGACAAGCCGTTCTACGATGTTATTGAAAAGAATATTGTCAGAAATGAAAATTTAGATATAACTAATTGGGGATGGGAAGTTGATCCTGTGGGATTACGTAATAACTTAACTAATTTGTATACTAGATATGAGTTACCATTATTAATTTTAGAAAATGGTTATAGTCATCTAGAAGATTTATGCGATAATAATGAGATTAATGATGATTATCGTATAAAATTCCATCATGATCATTTAGTTGAAATGAAAAAAGCAATTGAGCTAGATGGTGTAGATTGTTTTGGGTATATTACTTGGGGTCCATTTGATATGTTAAGTAGTTCTGGAGATATGAATAAGAGATATGGTTTTATTTTTGTTAATCGTACAAACGATGATTTGCGAGATATGAAACGATTTAAGAAAAAGTCATTTGCATATATGAAAAAAGTATATAAAAGCAACGGTGAAGAAATATAACAAGAGGTGAAGTTAAAAGTTGTAAAAGGAAACAATGAGCAAAAACATGAAAAAAGTAAATACTAAACGTAATGAGTTTAGAATAGATAACACCGATGTTAAAACGATGGATCAATCTGAAAAATCCTCACAGTGGTAGTTGTTATGATAAAACAAGAAATAAATGGTATGTAAAAATCACACTTAAAAAGAAAATCTATAACTTAGGCAGATATGATACTTTGGTACATTTACCCATAAAAAGTAGAAAATTATATTTTCAATGTATCGGCAAACTGTACTGTTGTTCGGACTTGGTCTGCCTTTTCTAAAAAAAATTTCAGTAGAAAAGGCTATCGTTATGATAACCGGTATTTACAGATAATGTATATCTTCTTTTTCTATAGTGTTTTTTATTCTGGTTCTGATAAAGGTAATTGGTTTGTACAAATCCCTGTCATAGCGCTGATTGAATGAAACAATATGTCTGCGATGCAATAGGTGTATTGAACATATCCACAAAAAAAGTTTATATATATTTGCAGGTTTTCGATTCCAAAAACTATAAGAAGGGATATAAAGATACTTTTTATTAATCCTGTTTCATATCTGATGAGATATCCTAAAGGTATAAACATAATCAGATGACATACAGAATATTCAGTTTGATATAGAAGTCTATAGTATGGGTTATAGAATGTTATCATATTTCTGATGTCTTTAGTAAAATTATAATTATCACCGGGATCTATCACTACTGGAAAAAACAACACACAAAACAGTAAAGAAACATATGTGGTGGCAGCAAAACTCCAGACAATAGAGTATTTTTTGTCTCTGAAAAAAATAACTGTTAGCAAAATTACGCCTATTACAAACAGCCTATAGGGGAATACAATAATGTTATTCCCGCTATAGGCATAAAATTTAAGCAAATCAGTCAACAGTAACATTAATTTCCATATATAACACGTAATGTTGCAGAAACGTATACATTATTATAGTAGTCCGCTTTTGAACTTGTGATACGGATTTCATAATTGCCTGCAGGGAAGTCACCCCAGCTTACATACTGACCAGACTGCAAAGGTACAGATTTAATCTTACCAGTTCTGTTTCCATTGTGAAATAATTCAAATGATATGGTTTCGTTTGGGAATGAAGTGGTAGAATTTATAAATATGCTAATTCCACCGTTTGACATGACATATTCTTTAGGTGTTAATTTATAATTGCTAAAACTAACATTATAAATTACAGAATTAGCTGTTAATCCTTCAGACTCCTGCGTGATGGGCTGTGTCTCCATTGCAAATAAATTTGATGATGACATTAATGCCATCAAAGGAACTAAACATAGGCGTAATATTTTTTTCATTTTGTTCCCCTCTATTTTTGCTTATATTATAGACTATAAAAATAATTACTGATATAAAATATCAAGATAAAGTTAATTTTATATGTTCTTTATGTAATATTTTTATAACTGAAAGATATAAAGTAAAAAATTATCTTTTATCATCACATATAAAAATGATGTCAGAGCATCAGGATATTAAAGATAAGTGCTATTTTATATTATACCTATGAAGAAGTTTTTAATGAAAAAGATGTATTAAATTGAAATAGTGTGTATGTATATGGAACAAGTTCCATATGTCTAAGAGTATTGCGTGATCTGCGAAAAAGCAAGGTAATACAAGTCTCCACTTTGCTTTTTCTCTTGCTCACTCACTGGTAGAAGGTAAGGCAGGGATATTATTTGATTAGTATGCTACTCAAAAAATTATAAAAATGTGGAAAGAAAAAAATATTAGGACTGTTATTAAATTAGATAATGCTTTAGAAAATTTTCAAGTTTTGTTTGCTTATAACTCTAATTATAAGATCACACAAGAATTGTTGTAAAGAAATAGAATCTACCACTTTAAGAAATAAATGCAAAATCATAAATTTTTTAAGTATGTCAGAATTGCAGAAGTTTGTGGGTAGCCAATTTTAGAACTGGTCTGATAGGATTGCTTCGCATGACAAGATCTTTTTTGTAAATGAGTCTGTAACAACCCAGTATCTGATTGATTAAATTTTGCTGTTTCATATTAAGGTAGATTCTAAATTTAATCCCCTTTTGCCATTGAGATATTTTTGGTTTTCAATGTATTGTTTAATGACTTGTGAGGGAGCATCACTCACCGTAGATGCAAAATAGCTGTTCGTCCATCTTCAATTACTTGCGTAAATTCGATGGACATGTCTTATACTCCCATAGTTAAAGCAAGAGAGACAACACATTTGATAAATAACAGTATAAAAGAGAAATAGTTTAAACTTAATCAGTTTTTACATCAACTTCAGTATCTTTTGTATCATTTAAATTATTATACTTGTTTACAGCTATGATACATTTTGGCAGTAGAATAACTAATAATATTAAAACCACAACAATTAAAACACTTTTTAGAGTTTCTAGAAATGCATACGAATTCATATAGGCTATACCGTCCATACTATAATATCCTCCTTAGATTTATTATTTTATATCTCAATATTATTTATCATATTATAATTACGGATGTTGCTTTTATAGTAAAAATATGTAATTTTATGGAAAAATCAATTACAATATACCAGGAGAAAGATAATTTTTGCTATATTCTCTCTGGACAAATAATAGCTTGAAAAACTTTGAAAGAGGATATTTTATATCTTCCTAGACTATTGATAAAGTACATCATGTATCAAATCAATAGTTTTTTATTTGCATAGGAAAGAGAGTATGATAAAATAAAAAGGCAAGAAGATGATTTCGTCCTAGTTTGCAAAATTTGAAACTCTTTTTGCTTTTTATATATAAAGGAAAATTGAAAAAAATGGCATAATTAAGATGTAGATTAGAGTGGTAAAATATGGTAATGACAAGACGGAGTATCAAAAAGACAATATCATAATGAGTATAATAGAAGAGTTAGTACCGTAGGAACATAATGTAAGTAAACTAGATTTATACATAGATTGGGATTTTATAAAAAGATCTATACATTGATTTTGGTCGATCGGACATAGATTTAGTGTTACTTTTTAAAATGGTATTTATCGGTTGCTTTCTTCATCCATATATGAAAATTCCTCCTGTATTCTTCAAAATGGAATGATGTTACAGTTAGATAACATTCCATCATTTAAAAAAAAGATTCAAAAGAAATATCCAAAAATGTGTGTGGAGAGAATAAAAAAAAGAATTAATTACATTTAAGAAGAATTAAATATCCATTTACACGAGGATGTTTTACCAATGGCTTCAACATTAGGATAATTAGGGTCGTACTTACTAAATAAAATAAAGAGTCTTAAAGTATAAGATTATGATAGTTTCATCAGTAGTTTTGAACTGTAAGAGAAGATTAAAATCTATACTTACCTAACACCAGTGATAGTTTTCTTTTGCTTTGTATCAAATACTGCCTTGAATTTATCAATATTCATAATATGTAACCACTCTAGATATAGTATAGTTGTCTAGTCTGATATAGTTAAACCGTTATGCTGATTTGTTAACATTTTTAGACAAAGAAAAAGAACTAAGTATGAACTGAATTTCAAAAGTTGGACAGTTTATAAATAGTTCTTTTTATGATTAATCTGTTGTCCAATAGTTATTACTTCAAAAATTCCAATGAGAAAGAAGTTTATTTCATGAATCTTCTAACGATTTTACATCATTTTTATTATTTTGCTTATTAAATTCTCACATCATTATGATAAAATAATCCTCTATAAAATGCCTTAATCTTCTAAAAAATGGAACATTATGTTAATTTTATTAATAATAAAATATCGTTACAAAAGTATTAGTATTTATATATCTGGATTTTTGTGATTGAAAAAAAGTAGATATCATTTCCTGATACATATATAATACTATTTGTGAAGGTTTGACTGTATTTTTTTGTATTTTACAGTAAAAAAGTACTAAGAAATAATGCTTAGATTTGAAACGTTTGAAAGAAAAGTTTTAAAAAAATCAAAAGAAGAAATCAATGAAAAGTCAAACGTACATATGAGCCATAAAAATGAAAACCAGTCATTCAATAACTTTGATTTTATTTACGTTTAATTGGTAGTCAAAAGCTGATGTCATAGATGTTAAAACAGAAGTACATCAGGAACCAATGAACTGCCCTGAACAAATGGAACTGGAAGAATTTTTAAAGGAGTTTGAGTAACGTGGTTATATTAAAAGACAAAATGAAGATCAGTACTGAAAAGAACCTCAAAGAATATGAAACGCTTCTACAAGCTTTTAAATGCTCAAACGCTCCAAACAAAGAACAACGAAACAAGGACTGTGAGTACGCAATAAAAAAAGAACAGATACTAAGCAATCTAAAGCATTACAAAAAAGTCCGTAATGTATTTTACGAACTTTTTTGTACCAAATGTTCTTGAACCGCTGAACTATTAGAAGTGAAAAAAGATAAGTAGTCGAGAGATTTTTTTAGATTTTCGAAAGTATAAAAAACTATACATACCAACAGTTTCAAACGAAAAAACTATAGCTGTAACTATAGGAATAATGAAAGCATGTGATTTTTTCACATAACGAGAGAGGGTGGTCTAGGCGCAAGAACCCTAGACCACCCTCTCGAAAAACGTCGATACAATAGGCTAAAACAATGAAATCATAGCGTTAAAAAGTCGTGCCACTGTGGTACAACTTTTTACTTATAAATACGTATAAATAATACCCACTTATTATACCTTTTTTTGATTATGCAATTGTTAGAAACTGTTTTTATTAACAAGTTATTATTTTGATAATGCTATATAAATAATATATTTTGACAATGTTATAAATGATAACATTGTTTTATTCTATAATAAATCGACTCTGATACTTTGTAGGTGCACCATATGAAGAGAGATACGTCCATGATCCGCCATATTGTGGTTTTCTGTATACGTCATATTTTTGAACTTTATAATTTCTTGCTACTTTTAATTTTATAGCTTTACCTACTTGAGTTGATGATATGCCTACAAATACTCCACCACTAGAACCTGATACCACACCAGGAGAATATGCTACGTCAACAGATAAATATTTTCCAGCAATACTAATCCCTAAAGACCATGTTCCTGGACTTCTTGAACTATCACTCCAATAGAAACCGCTATTTTCCGAATTAAAAATAGTACCTCCTGCTGGTTGATCATAAGCATTTTTATATGGTGAAAATGAAGATGTTTGAGGGTCACCAACTTTTCTATAATCATAAGCATATGATTCTTTTGTCCGCTCAAAATAAGCTTTCATTTTTGCAATTTCTATTTCTTCAGCTGCTCTAAATTCTTCTTCTGTTGGGGTATATATAATAATATTGCTATTATCAGTACTTTCTAATGCAGAAATATTGGAAACAGGAATACAAACAAAAATCATTAGTAGAGCGATTATAATTTTAATAGATTTCATAACTTTTTCATCTCGCATATAATTTAAATATTTATTATAGCATTATCTTATATAAATATTGTAATATAAACTAGCACATTTTTCTATATAAAGTCAAAAAAATATGATTATAAGGTTATTATTTGATTTATCGTTATATAACGTAGTATAATTTTTTTGTAGGAGGAATAGATATGAAAAATAAATACAAAATAATTGTTATAGTGGTAATAGTATTTCTTCTTTCGTCTTTTTATTTCGGATACTCATTAGGAATAGATGCAGATAAACCTAATGTAATTAATAAAATATCAGGAACATATCAATTATTTAAAGGTAATGAAACATTAACAGTAACAATTGATGATCAAGATAATCTTTATTACCAAAATGGATTTGAAAATGAAAGTATTAAAATAAAAACACAAATAAATAAATTATACGAAAATTTATATTTATTTGAAAATGAGAAGCTAAGTTATAATTTAATCTTATTTAATGATAATTTTTTATTGCTTATAAATATTAATGATCAAACATACGACAAATTAGAAAAAGTTTCGAACACACAAGTTTTTTTATAAAAAAGAAGAGGTATACCCTATAATTTTGTAATTTAAATATATATATTTTCTCATTATTAATAATGTTGATTTATTAAAGTATTAAAAGTCTAATATGGCTGTTTACTGCTTTAAGGATATGAATATGGGGATATTAGTAGATTTTACTGAACATTACAATTATATTAATTAAATATGAAAACTTAATTTGTCAGTTAAAAGTAAATAATTAATGTTTGAGTGTGTAGTTCAGTTGA
>NZ_JAHPYJ010000037.1:0-20749 GCF_019041935.1 Erysipelatoclostridium sp. MSK.7.34 | reverse complement strand
AATCAAGACTGGTATAGTGTTTATGGAGAAAATAAAGGAATTTGTGATTTATAAAAGAAATGGTGGAGGATTCCACTTTTTCTTTTTATTAAAGAAAAATGAGTGGTTTAAGAAGTTTAAAAATCAGTGGTGAAAGAATGCTCGGATAACTGATGATAAATAGTATAAAATGTTGATATAATCGTATAATATTTATAAGTCATAATATTTGCATTTGGTATCAAAAATAGGTATGCTATTTATTAGAGAAAAATAAAGGAGAGAAATAAAAGATGTTAGAAGTGGGAAGTATTGCTCCAGATTTTACCTTATTAGATCAAAATGGTGACAGTGTTTCATTGAGTAATTTTGTTGGAAAGAAAATAATTTTATATTTTTATAGTAAAGATAATACGCCAGGCTGCACTAAACAAGCTTGTGGATATGCTCAAAACTATCCTCGATTCAAAGAAAAAGACACAATAATTATTGGGATTAGTAAAGATACGGTTGTATCACATAAAAAATTTGAAGAAAAATATCAGCTTCCATTTATTTTATTAGCTAATCCAGAATTAGATGTTTTACAAGCTTATGATGTTTGGAAAGAAAAAAACATGTATGGTCGAATGGTTATGGGTGTAGTGCGAACTACATATTTAATTAATGAAGAAGGTATTATAGAAAAGGCATTTACAAAGGTTAAAGCAGCAGATGATGCTGAGCGAATGTTAAGAGAGATTGAGAGTGAATAAAAGACAGATGCAATTAATTATTGGTATTTTAGTTATCATTATTATTGTTTTATTAGTGTATCGTAATCATCGCCAAGAAACTGCTTATCAAAGGATTTCGGCGAGTGAAGCTCAAAAGATTATGGATGAAGAAAGTAATATTATCATTATTGATGTAAGAACAGTAGATGAATATAAGACCGGGCATATAAAAAATGCTATCTGTATTCCCAATGAATTAATTTCTAATAAAGAAATTGCAGAGTTACCAGATAAATCACAAGAAATATTAGTATATTGTCGCAGTGGAAGTAGAAGTCGTCAGGCTGCAAACAAATTGATTAAACTTGGTTATGAAAATGTTATTGATTTTGGTGGAATCATTGATTGGGATGGTGAAGTAGTTAAATAAGAGGGTGCTATTTGTAGTGAACTTTAAAAGTTGAGTGAGCAACTAGAAATGATCACTATATTTTGGCACCTTTTTCTTTTATCTAAATAGAGATTATGCTATACTACATCCTGATAAGGAGGCTATGATGATAAAATTAATTGCAACAGATATGGATGGAACATTTTTGGATTCAGATAAACGTTTTGATCCGGAATTTATTGATATATTTTATAAACTAAAGGAAAAGGGAATCAAATTTGTAATTGCTAGTGGTAATCAGTATTATCGATTATATCAAAAATTTTTACCATTAAGTGAACAAATGTATTTTATTGCTGAAAATGGTTGTTACATCGCAGAGGGAGCGACAGAATTGTATTGTAATACAATTACACACGATAATGTTGAATTGATCAAAACAGCATTAGCCCCATATGATAATTTATTTATGATCATGTGTGGTCGGAAAGGGGCTTATGTCTTAAGCCGTGATAAGCATTTTGAATCATTGGTGAGATTACATTATTGTAATTATCAATTTGTTGATTCATTCGATCATATCGATGATGAAATCATGAAGATTTCTATTAATGATCCAGAAGAACAGATAGAAAAATATTTGCAAGCATTGGAGCCGCATTTACCAGTCGCAGTTAAGGTTGTAACAGCAGGAAATATGTGGATGGATATTCATAATCGTGATATTAACAAAGGTGTTGGAATGCGTTTTTTACAAGCAATCTATGAAATAGAACCTGATGAATGTATGGCTTTTGGGGATCAAATGAATGATTATGAGTTATTACAGCAAGTGAAATATGGTTATGCCATGGATAATGCAGTTCTGCCAATTAAGGAGATTGCTTATGGTACAACTAGATCCAATGATGAACAGGGAGTCTTAATTAAAATTAAAGAAGTATTGGATCTTGCCTAGTATTGCTAGGCTTTTTTTTTACACGAAAAAAGGTAAACTACCTTTTATTAATAACTAAAGTTAGTTTACCTATTACTCTAAAGCCGGCTTGACTTTCTTGATTTATTACAATGGGTGTATATTCAGGATTAGCTGGTTGTAATATAATGCAGTGATTATTATCATCACGGTAGAATTTTTTACATGTAGCAACATTATCATCGATTGTAAAGCAGCCAACCTCACCATTTCTAATTTGATTACTTTTTTCAAATACAATTAAATCACCTTGATTGATATTTTCATTGATCATGCTGTCACCATCGGCATATTGACAAAAATATTCTTTACTGGGTGAAAGTAATGTTTCAGGTAAGGATATATATTCATCAACATTGTCATCAACAAAAAGACCAGTTCCACAACTAATATCACTGTATAAAGGAATAGTAATTGAATCAGTAATAATAGGTTGATTGCTCTCGTCAATTCCTAAAAAGTATGAAGCAGGAACATCAAAAATTTCAGATAGTTTTTGAATCGTGTCCTTTTTTAAATTCTCAACTCGATTGTTTTCATATTTTGCGATGGCTGATTTTTTAACCCCAAGTAAGTTACCTAATTGCTCTTGAGTTAAGCCTTTTTCTTTACGTAATTTTTTTATTCGTTCACCGGTCATTTGTATTCACTCCTTGTGTCTTAATTTTACTATTAAATAACTAGTTGTGCAATCATTAATTAACAAAAGTGTCGAAAAAAGATACTTTTTGTTGACAAAATAATGGAATGGATGTATATTAAAAGTGTCTTATAAAGACACTTAAAAAATATTGATATAAAAAGATGAATAAATAGATACTAATGATGGAGGGAAAGATTATGGAAAACAAAGAAATGAATTTTAGTGGTAAAGGAATTTTAACGGTTATTACGGGGATAATAATTATGGGTTCTACGATTGCAACCTTAAGTTCTTATTTGTTGGATTTAATTATGCTTTAATGCGCATACTAGTAATGAGGTGAGCTGCTAAGTGAAACGCAGAGATAAAGAAATTAAAGATCAAGATGAAATTGATTATGAAAATCATATTATGGAATATGATGACCAATATCTTGATAACTCCAATGCTCAAGAATAGAGAACAGCACTTTATGGTGCTGTTTTTTTATGGTATAGATATGCAGAGAATTAATGTTTATCGTGTAGTTATTAACTTTCAAGTTACCAAATAGAAAGGTAAAATGCACGAAGCTAATAAATGATTATGATATAATAGATGTATTAAAGAAAGGTGTGAAAAGCATGAAAGTTGAATTAAAGATTGATCCTAATTGTCAAGAGCCTTGGGCAGTGATAAATGTAGCTAAGCTGACACCATCGCTTCAAGCTGCGATTACAATTTTGGAAAAAGAGTGTGAAGAAATGATTTTTACGGCTCAAAACAATGGTAAGATCTATATAATCGATCCAGTAAAAATTGAGCTGATTCGTACTGAAGGGCGAGAATTAGCATTATATGATTTGAAAAAAGAACGCTATGTTTTAAATAAACCGCTCTATGAAGTACAAGAACAATTAGGAAAAGATTTTGTACGTATATCAAAATTTGCAATCATCAATATTAAGCGTATTAATCATGTTGAAGCATCTTTTAATGGAACGATGGAAATAGTTATGAAGAATGGTCTTGAAGAAATCATAACCCGTAGTTATCGAAAACTGTTTAAAGAAAGATTGGGGGTGTAGAGAATGCGCTTTAAAGATTTAGTGAGTTATTTTTTTGGTGGGATTGCTTGGGGATGTACGTTTTTGGTAGTAATAAATCTAATTGGTTATACAGTGATTGGCAGCACGTTTTTAGAACCTTTGATGGAAAATTTTGTCATGCATGCAGTAGGAGCAATGGTAGTTGGAGTTTGTTGTGGTTCGACTTCATATGTTTATAAAATTGAAAGTTTAAGTTTAAGAAAACAAATAGCTTTTCATTTTACGATTGGGCTGGGTGGATATTTATTAATAGCATATAAATTGGGATGGATGCCAATTAGCAATATCGGCTATGTTATCACTTTTATATTAATGGCAATTATTATCTTTACAAGTATTTGGACGGGTTTTTATTTTTATAATCGAAATGAAGCTAAAAAATATAATGCTAAGATAAAAGAAATAGAAAAAGAAAATGATAATTAAGATTATTGTTAAAGGAATATCAGAAGTAAAGCTTTCATGATATAATGAATAATAGTGAAAGTGAGTGATAATAATGTTAAATTTTCGTTATGCTGATATAAATGATTTAGATTTTTTAGTGGAGTTAAGGATACGTGATTTAAGACTGTTTTCTAATCAGGAAATCTTACCACAGACAATTAACAAGATTCGTGATTTCTACAAAACAGGTATTATCAATGGTACCTGTTTTACATTATTAGGATTTGATAATGAATTATTGGCTGCTTCAGGAACATTATACTTATATTCCTTAATGCCATCAAATGAAAATCCTTCAGGAATTATGGGGCAGTTAACAAATATATGGGTAGATGAAAAATATCGTCATCAAGGTATTGCTAGTAGAATTGTTAGTGACTTATTAACAAAAGGACAAGGTAAATGTGGAATGATTTGCTTGAATTCTTCAAAAGATGCAATCGCACTATATCAAAAACTAGGATTTAAAACCAAAGAAAGGTATATGATAAAACAATGGGACTAATAATTAAAAAGCCTGATGATGCAATCATCGTAAATAAAAAAGATGGAACTCATGTTGCCTATTATTTGTTTGACGAGTATGAAGTTCACTTAAACAGTTTACCACCGCAAACTGAACAAGTATGGCATTTTCATCAAGCTATCGAGGAAGTAATCTTAATTATTGAAGGAGAGATAGAAATCCACTATTTAGATAATGATAAGAGAATGCGGCAAAGAGTTCAGCCAAATGATTTAATATTAGTTAAAGATAGTATTCATACATTGATTAATTGTAGTACGAAAGAATGTAAGTTTGTTGTTTTTAGATTAGTACTTGATGGTAAGAATAAACGTGATCTAATCAAGAATGACAAAAAGGTTGTAAATATGCTGTAGAATTGTTTCCAAAGAAACAATATAAGGAGGAAGAATATGTTTATTGATTTAACTTTAGAAGTTACTCCAAAACTAACTCAGGATGCTAAAGGAAATGAAAGTAAAGCTAATTTTGGGCATTTAGGCACTCATTTTGATGTGATGAACAAAGAGTTTCCATTATCTTATTTAGAAAGAAATGGAGTTATTTTTGATGTCCGAGGTATTGATGAAATTGAAGTGATTGATTTGGAAAAAATTAGATCTGGTGATTTTGTGATTTTTTATACAGGATTTTTAGAAAAGGCAGGATATGGTACTAAAGAATATTTTCAAGCCCACCCTCAATTATCAAATAATCTGATTGAAAAATTGTTAGATAAGAAAGTTAGTATTATTGGAATTGATTGTGCTGGGATTCGTCGCGGTAAAGAACATACGCCGATGGATCAATATTGTGCTGATCATAATGCATTTGTTGTTGAAAATTTAGATAATCTAGAAAGTTTATTAATGCAAAATGAGTTTACTATAAATACTTATCCGATGAAATTTAGTGAAATGACAGGCTTGCCATGTCGGGTAGTTGCCAAGGTAGATTAAAATGCAAGTGATTCTCGATTTATTTACTGAACTATACGAAAAACAAGATATATTATCAAAGCTAACCCAAAGTAGCAGTTTGCAAGGTTATGGTTATTCAGTAATTCATTGTCTTGATGCAATTGGAATTCTTGATGGGCCTAACATTACAAAAATAGCAGAACACCTAAAAATGACTCGTGGGGAATTAGTAAAATTATCAAAAAATTAGTTTCTAATAATTTAATAACAACATATCAAAATGATAATAATAAAAAAGAGATATATTTTAAACTTACAGCTGCCAGAGAACATTTATTTTTAGAGCAGCAGGCACGACATCAAAAGTATATTGAACGTGATATAACTTTTTTAAAATGACAAGATGAGCAAAAAATGATAGTTGTTAAAGAATTTTTAACTGTAATAATTATTTAAACCATCAAATTGAAGAATTAAGCAAATAGCAGTATTGTTCAGAGGCGCTAGTTTTATTAACAAAATTAGTGCCTGTTTTATTAACTTAATAGATTGATTGTAAACGGATACAAAATATATTATAATACTTATGACAATACTTGTCATAAGTTAGGGGAGGTGCTCATAATGGATGAGTTCTTGCAGGGAATCAATGCATCGATTTATTTAAAATGGATATTAATGCAAAACAATCATTATAGTTTAAATATCAAAGTTGATGACAATGATAATAATACGATCATCATCAGTAATGAAATAGTAATTGGGAAAATAATTTATTATGGCAAGGGAATTTTTGAGGAAGAGTTAAATGATCGTCAAACAAAGGAAAAAATCTTTTATCTTCATTTTCAATTAACACATTTTAATCATGCAGTGGAGTTGTTTAAAGAAATGATTAATTGTGCATTAGAAGCAACTAATCGGCCGCAAATAAGAGTTTTATTATGCTGTAGCGGTGGTCTGACAACAACTTTATTTGCAAGTAAAATGCAAGAGCTGGCAAAATTGGAAAATCTATCATATGAGATTTTTGCAACAGGATATTCACGCTTATTTGAGATTGCTAATGATTATGATATTATTTTAATTGCACCGCAAGTTGCTTATATGCTGCCACAAGCTAAGCGACGTTTGCCAGATAAAGAGGTAGTAACGATACCAACACGCATTTTTGCAACAAATGATTATTCAGGAGCATTAAAAATCATTTATGATTGGTATCAAAACAAGGAGGAAAAATAACCTATGAATATCAGTAATACTAAAAATCTACGACAAATAAATCGGGATAAAGTCATGGATATTTTTATGGAGCAAGAAACTTGTACTAAAAATCAATTAGCTTTAGCGACTGGGCTAAGTTTAGCTACAATTACAAATATTTTAAAGGAATTGCTGGCAAGTAATGAAGTATTAAAAGATGGTGAGTTAGAATCGACGGGAGGAAGAAAGAGTGTTGTTTATTCTTTGAATAGCGATTATTCTCGGATGCTAACGATTTCGGTTAATAAAGAATACCGGCGGGTACACTTGATTTATCGGGTTTATAATCTGGCAGATGAAATAGTTTTTAGTGATGAAGTAATCAAAAAGGAAGTTAAAGTTAATGATATTTATGATATTATTAACATCGTTTTAGCTAAGTTTGATAATATAAAAGTTATTGGAATAAGTATGCCAGGGATTATTAATGATGGGCGAGTTACTTCAACTGGATTAACAAATTTTAATGATATTGATTTATATTCATTACTAACCAATAAATATAGTCAAGTGATCATATTGGGTAATGATGTAAATACAGCAGTAATTGGTTTTTATCTAGCAGAAAAAAATTATGAAAATGTCTGTCTGTTATTTCAACCAGGTGAAGGGTATGGTGGTGTTGGAACAGTAATTAACGGTCAACTTGTAACAGGTAAAACTAATTGTGCTGGTGAGATACAATATTTACCCTTGAGTCAAGATGATCAATTGAAATTGCTTCAGTCTCCCCACGGAACGATTGAATTGTTGAGTAAGATTGTAATTTGTTTAACCGCGATCGTAAATCCCGAAATCGTAGCTATTAGTTGTACTAATCTTGAGCGTGCTAGTGATTTAGATGAAACATTGAAACAGATGGTTCCGGCTAAATATCTTCCTAAGATAAAAAAAGTAACTAATTTAAGTGAGTATATTTTAATTGGTTTACAACTGATTTGTAAAGATTCTTTAAAAACAAATCTTGTCATAAAAAAACAATCGATTATTTAAGCATCTATAATAAAAGATGCTTTTCTTGTTAATAATTTAATTGGTGATAAGATGTCAGAAAAAGATATACAATTATTGGTCATGTGTTTAAAGGAATATATTAAAAATATTGATGGTGAAAGGTTTAAACAACTATTTTTAGGTTATGCTGAATACATGGCACGAAATTATGGGCAGGATTGTTTGATTGATGAATATGATTTAATGATGGAACAAGTAGAAAAATTTGTTGATGAGCAGCATTTGGATATAAATTTATTACCTCCATACAAGCGGGATGTTTTTTATCGATTCATTAAAAATCATTATTCAAAACAAGATATCTTAAGTTTATATTATTTTAATGATGAGATTGGTGCTTTAGAATGTTTTATTGATATGATTGATAGTAAGTATCAATAAAAGCCTTGTATTATCAAATAAATTTGATATGATTATATAGAAACGAGGTGGAAGGATGTATAAATTTTCTTGCTAAAATTTAATAACAGTATACTTTGAGTTACTGTTTTTGTGCGCGAGAAAATATATCCTTTTAACTAAATCCGATTCTAAGATTCTATTTAAGCTACGAGTGTATATTTTCTTGTAGCTTTTTATATTGTTAGGAGGAATGGAAATGGGTTTATTAGACGTAAAGAATTTATCGTTTAAATATGATAATCAGATTGAAAAGGTATTTGATAATGTTAGTTTTCAAATTGATACAAATTGGAAACTTGGATTGATTGGTCGAAATGGTAAAGGGAAGACTACGTTGTTAGAATTATTGATGTCTAAATATGAATATCGGGGCTATATTACCCCTAATTATATCTTTGACTATTTTCCGTATCATATTGAAAATGAAAATATTAGGACTTTAAAAATTGTTGAGAATATTCTTGGTGAATTTGAATTATGGGAATTACAAAGAGAATTATCATTACTTGATGTGGAAAATGAGGTTTTAGAACAAAATTTCGCTACCTTATCAAAAGGACAACAAACTAAAGTATTATTGGCCATTCTTTTTTGCAAGCCTCATGATTTTATTTTAATTGATGAACCAACAAATCATTTGGATTATCACGGTCGACTTTTACTAAGTAAATATTTGAAACGAAAGAAAAGTTTTATATTGGTAAGCCATGATCGTGATTTTTTAGATCGTTGTATAGATCATGTCTTAGCTATAAATCGTAATAGTATCGAAGTGATAAAAGGGAATTTTTCCCTTTGGTATGATTTGAAAATGAATAATGATAAGAGGGAAATAGAAAAGAATGAGCAGTTAAAAAAAGATATTGGGCGTTTGAAAAAGGCAGCTCGTCAAAATGAAGATTGGTCAAATAAAGTGGAAGCTACTAAAAGTGTAAAGGTTGCTGGTTTAAAACCAGATAAAGGTTATGTTGGTCATAAAGCAGCTAAAATGATGCAACGCTCTAAAAATATTGAACGACGTCAAAGTAAAGCAATCGAAGAAAAAAGTGATTTATTAAAAAATATTGAAACAATCGAAAAATTAAAGATCTTTCCACTTGAATACTCAAAACAGCAACTATGTTATTTTAATCATGTTACGATTAGTTATGATAAACATATTATTGTTGAAAATTTAAGTTTTGATATTAATCAGGGAGATCGACTTAATCTTGCTGGAAAAAATGGTTCAGGGAAGACAAGTATAATTAAAATTATTATGAAAGAAAGTAATAATTATCAAGGAAAGGTAAATATTGGAAATAATCTAAAAATAGCGTATCTAAGTCAAGATGATAGTCATTTAAAAGGAAAGCTGGATGATTATGCAAATAGTCTTGATATTGATTTAAGTTTGTTTAAAGCTATTTTAAGAAAATTAGATTTTTCTCGCGAACTATTTACTCAGGAGATTAGTACTTATAGTAAAGGTCAAAAGAAAAAAGTAATGTTAGCGGGAGTGTTATGCCAAGAAGCTCATTTATTTATTTTAGATGAACCATTAAATTATTTAGATATTTTTACGCGAATGCAGGTTCAGGAATTATTGCTAATATTTAAACCGACAGTATTATTTGTTGAACATGATAAATATTTTTGTGATCAAATTAAAACTAAAACGCTTAACTTATAAAGAAGGTCAAGTGAGTTAGAATATGAGAAGAAAACAAAAGTAATAATGATAATTAAAGACTATGTAAATCTTGAAGCAACCCCTTTTAGTTGGCTATGTCGAGCTTTTAGGGGCGCTTCATTTTATATGGTCTTTAACAATTATTTAGGATAAGTCATACCTTCATGGTAATAGACATAACGATCTCGTCCATTGTGTTTAGCATTATATAGAGCAATATCAACTTTATTATATAATTCAGTAAAAGATATCTCTGGTCGATTATCGATATGAATTCCCATAGAAATACTAATTTCTTTAGGATAGTTATTGGCAGTGACATATTCATGAATTTTTTTAATTAAAGCATTTGCCTTTTCGCGGACGATCTCTTTATCATATATATCTTTGATAAAGATTAAAAATTCATCACCACCAATTCTTCCAATTAAATCACTTGCTCGAAAGAAACACTTAATTATTTTTACAATTTCAATTAGAAAACGATCACCGATGATATGACCATAAGTATCATTGATTTTTTTAAAATAATCAATGTCAATTAAGATACAAGCATAGGAAAGATTATTTTTTAAGATATGACAATATTCTTGAATCGCGCTAGTAATATATAAACGGTTATATGTTCCGGTTAGGGGATCTGTTATTGACTGGTGTTTTAATCGTAATTCTGAGGAAATATCAACAACTTTGCCGACAACTTTAGTTAATTTATTATCATTATCAAATATCCGTCGAAAAGTTAGACGGTACCAAGTATAACTTTGTGGTACGATTGCAAAACGATATTCCAATTTATATAATTCATTAGAAACTTGATTTGATAAAATTATCTTCAAATCCTTTTTAAAGCGTTCGATATCACCATGATATAAATGAGTATTTTTTAAATCAACTGTCAAAAAATTAGTCAATATATTTTTGACTGGAGTATCAGCTTGTAGCTGTTGGTATACTAGTGAATTATTTTCAACATCATATTCAAAAATAATATCATCAGATAACTGAGATACAATTTCATAGCGTTCTTGATCAATTTTTAAACGATTGACCATTTCTTTAAGTTCAGAGATATCAGTAATGATACTATTTATTACTACTTGACCGTTTTCATCTGTAACTTTACGTCCGCTATCCATTACCCATAATAAACTTCCGTCTTTTTTTCGAATCCGATATTCTGTTTTGTATTCTGGTCCGATGGCAAAACATCGTTTACAATCTGCTAAAGCAGCAGGTAAATCAGGTGGATAGACTGCGCCAACAGCAGTACCATGACTCATTTCCATGAATTCATCATAAGTATAACCAAGCATTTTACAGAGCTCTTCATTAACATAAAAGTAAGTATAAAATTCATCATCAAGACTACCTTTCATTCCCCCGGCGGTTGTTCTGATAATCATTTCAATTTGTTCATTTTTTTTCTTTAAAGCTTGTTGTAACTCTTTATATCCGAGTTTAGCAATTTCATTGGTATAGAATTCTTCTTGACTAATTGCATCATTGGGGGTCGAGGCATGAACATGAATAATTTTAAGTGTAGTATTAAATTGTTTTAAAACAATCGTTACCCGTTGATCCATATCAAAAAGGGCTCCTTTGCTTTCGATATGTAAATGATAATTACAATAAACGATTCCAATATTATCGTCGTTGTAGATAACATAACAATCTTGAAAGGTAATTTCAGGAACATAACCCTCGTTACACCCCTCTTTAAAGTATTGATCAAATTGTTTAAGGTTGTTTGCCATAGTATTATTACTAGCCCCTAGCCATGAGCCTTCTGGAGCAAACATATTCTTGACTTGATCAAAATTTCTGCTAGTGAAATATGTATTGATAAATTTTTGAGCAGTTAGAGTTAAAAAGTCGTCTTTGATCATTGTTTGCACCCCCTTACGTTTAGTTTAATAGTAACACTTATTATTAGTAATGTTAATAAGAAGATTTCAAATAAAAAAAGAATTGTGGTTTACTCAGCCACAATTCTTTTGATTTTCGAAACGTTTTCAACAACTTTTTAATTTCACTTTTCATCTACGCATCTTCTATTACTTTGCCTTATATTATCATGTTGTTTTAACGTTTCTTTAAAAGGCTCCTGTTCTAATTTTTTATTATTATGTTTTTTTAGAACTCTTCCTTTTATCTACTTCAAATATATACCTAAAAAGATGATTTTTCAAGCATCTTTCAAATGTTGTTGTTTTTATTTATTTTTATATAATTTATAGTATAATTAAATTTAAGGGGTGAAAAAAGTATTGAATATATCAATGCTTTTTTTATTGATGGAATGATGCGGTTGAATAAGTCAATTCAATAAAGTACAATTAAGGTATTAAAGGGAGGAAGTCGATATAATGAAAAGATTGAGTAAAATTTTATTAGTATTTTTGATGGTTTTAGGTCTTACTGCGTGTAGTGGTGGGAGTAAAGAGAATGAGCCGGCAAAAATTGAAATGGGAAAAGAAAATAAGTTTGATGATTTAGTTTCATATAAAATTGAAACGATTAGTAGACCACAGCAAATTACCCCTGATGTAATTGGAAGTTTTTATACATACTATAAACCATCTAAGTCAACAAATGTATTAATTGATGTGACTATGTATATGACTAATCTACAAAAAAAGGAAATGAAGCTATCTAGTACGTTGAAGGGAACATTTGTTATTGATAAAACTGATTATGTCGCTTCAACAGCAATGGTAAGTGAAGATGGAAAAACAATTAGTCAAGGTGGAAGTTTAGTTGCTGAGGGGACTAATAAAGTGCATTTTTATGCCGAAGTTAAACCAAGTTTGTTAAAAAATAATATAGAATTTAAGCTTACTACTGTTGATGAAGAAAATCCTAAAGAAGCGAATATGAGTTTTAAATTAACGGATATTGCTAAAAATTATGAAAGTAAGAATTTAAATGATACGATTGTATTAGATGGTCGCGGTGAAATTGCTTTACAAGCAGTAAATATTACAAAAAAGCTGGAGCCTGCTAATCCGGTTGGTTTATATACTTATTATCAAGTTCAAAATGATGGAAATAGTTTTGTTGTTTTGACTACTTCGATAAAAAATATTTCAGAAAGTGACATCACAGCATCTAATATTGCTGTAGCTAAATTGGTTGATAAAGATAGTAATGAATATCCAGCAAATTCATTTTATGAAAAAGATGATCGTAGTAATTTAGCTAGTGCCAGCACTACTGTATTGACTCCGGGTCAAAGTGGGATGATTCATTTTGTTTTTGAAGTTAGTGATGCTGTTGCAAATGGGGAGAAATCAGTTAGAATCACATATAATGGAAAAGTATTTATTGTTAATCTTTAAGATCTAGTATTGCTAGATCTTTTTTTGTGAAAAGTCACGCTTTTTTGTGAAGAATACCTAAGTATATGGTCTTTGCACGATTAGCTTTGAAAGTATTGTGAGACCTTAAAGCAAGTGCTAAAGTAAAGTCATAGAAAGAAGGTATTTGAGATGAAAAAATATAATGTAGTAATTGTTGGTGGTGGTAGTCACCGAAATCCAGATTTAATGGCCATGCTTGCAAGTAAAAAAGATGTATTTCCTTTAAAGCGAGTAGTTCTATATGATAATGAAGCTGAACGGCAAGAAATCATGGGACAATATGGTGAAATTTTAATGAGGGAATATTATCCTGAATTGGAAGAATTTATTTACACTACTGATCCTGATGTTGCTTTTAAAGATGTAGATTTTGCTTTAATGCAAATTAGAGCGGGACGTTTGCCAATGCGTGAAAAGGATGAAAAAATCCCATTAGCACATGGATGTGTTGGTCAGGAAACATGTGGGGCAGGTGGTTTTGCCTATGGATTACGCAGTGTCCCTGCAATTATTGAGTTAGTTAAACAAATTCGTAAACATTCTCCAGAAGCATGGATTTTAAATTATTCAAATCCAGCAGCAATTGTAGCGGAAGCAACAAAACGAATTTTCCCTGATGATTATCGTATCTTAAACATTTGTGATATGCCAATTGCAATTATGGATGCTTATGCAAAATTATTAGGATGTCAACGTAAAGATTTTGAACCACGATATTTTGGACTAAACCATTTTGGATGGTTTACTCATTTATATGATAAGAAGACGGGAGCAGATTTAATGCCTTCTGTTCGGGAGCAACTAATGGCTGGAGAAATTTTTAAAAAAGGTTCAGAAGATGAACATGTTCGCGAAAAATCATGGGTAGATACTTATAATTTTATGTCAACAATGGTCAAGGATTTTCCTGAATATTTACCAAATACATATTTAAAATATTATTTATATCCTCGTCATGTTGTTGAAGAATCAGATCCTAATTACACTCGTGCAAATGAAGTAATGGATGGTAAAGAAAAAGATACTTATAATATGATGAAAGAAGTAATTAAACTAGGCGCTTTAAAGGGAACTAAATATGAATTAGATCCTAATCGCGGTGTTCATGCTACTTACATTGTTGATTTAGCAACATCAATAGCTAATAATACAAACGATATTTTCTTAATTATTACTAAAAATAGAGGATGTATTCCAAATTTAGATAGTGAGATGATGGTAGAAGTAGCTTGTCGGGTTGGGGCAAATGGTGTTGAACCACTAGCTATGGATCCAGTAGATACTTTCTATAAAGGTTTGTTAGAAAATCAATATGCATATGAAAAATTAACAGTTGATGGATTCTTAGAATGTAATAAATTGAAATTATTACAGGCGTTAGTATTAAATCGTACAGTAGTTGATACGGATTTAGCTAAAGTGATTCTAGATGACCTTATTGAAGCTAATAAAGCATTTTGGCCTGAATTCAAATAATAACACTCCCTTACTATATCTCTTTATTTGAATTTTGTTGTAGTAATAGCGAAGTTTTTAACTTCGCTATTTTATCATTTATTGCAAAAAATTTTTTTGTTATACTTAAATAATAAAGGACGGATGAAAAGATGCAATTAAACGAATTAGTAAATCTTCATTTTGATGATTTGAATGAAAGTGATTTATATATATGGAATTATATTAATAATCATCGTGAAGTATGCACAAAAATCACAATTGAAGATTTAGGAAAAAAATGTAATGTTTCAAGGACAACGATATTACGTTTTTCTAAAAAAATTGGGTTAGAGGGATTTGCAGAGCTAAAATATTACTTGCGCAATGAACAGACCCTTGCCGATGTAGGATTAGGCAAGACAGTAAATATTTATGCATTATTTGAAAATCACGCTAAAATGATTAGAGAATTACAAAATCGTGATTACAATACCTGTTGTCGTATGATTGATCATGCTAAACGTATTTTTGTAGTTTCTAGTGGGACGATTCAAAGATCAGTGGCAAAAGAATTGTCGCGCCAATTTTTGAAATTAGGAATTATTATGACATTAGTTAATGGTGATAGTGAAATTAATATGTTAGCACGAGCAATCACTGCGGATGATTTATTGATTATTATTTCTTTGACGGGAGAAAGTGAATCGGTAATTAGAATTGCTAAGGTGGCCAAGACAGTAGGAAGCAAAACAATCTCGATTACTAGGATAAATGCTAACAGTTTATCTTTGCTGGCTGATGAACCAATTTATATCTTTTTTGGTGATTTTCCTATTGTTTTCGAAACAGCATATACTTCACCAACAATGTTTTTTGCATTAACGGAATTATTGTTTGCAAATTACCATAACTATCAACAAAAAAAGTTATTTCAACAAGGAAATCAAAATTATGCTGAATAACTAAAAAACCTGCGCTTAGTGGTACAATCTTGTATTTAGAGCTGATGAAACTTAATTATTTCATTGCTCCTTTGAAAAGATTGATCATTGATGCGGAGGTTTTTATTTACTTGACTCTCGTTCTACTAAGACAACAGGAACAATTGTATCGATCGAACCAATGTCTTTTCCTTGAATCATATTCAATAGAACTTCACAGCCCTTTTCAGCAAGCATCTTTGGATTCCTTTCAATTGTTGAAATTGAGGGGGTAGGTAACCGTGAATATAAAGTATTATCAAATCCGATTAATTTGACTTGTTCGGGAACTTTAAGATTTGCTCGTTTTAGTGCATACAAGGCTCCTAAGGCAGCTAAATCACTAGAAGCAAAAATACCATCAATCCTGCGCTGTGTTTTTAAAAAGTCTGTTATTAATATTTCAGCTTCAATTTGGCTTGGTTCTTTTCCTTGAGTTTGTAAGATATAATTTTTATCAAGTGGAATACCGTAAGTATCTAAAGCTTTTTTATATCCTAAATAACGCTCTTTTTTCTCATAATCAGCGGTGAAACTAGAAATAAAAACAATATCTCTACAGCCTTTTTTGATCAAATGTTCAGTGGCTAAAAAAGCTGCATGAATATCATCACTAGAAATTCGAGGAATAGTTTTATTATTTTCAGGATAGCGATCTATACATACAATGGGAATGTCATTATAAATGATGTCTTCTGTTAATTTATTTAAACCACTGATACAAATAATGCCGTCGACACACTTGCTTGCTAAACTTTTAAAATAATCTTTTTCTTTTTGAACATTATTTGCACTATTACAAATAAAAACAGAGTAGTTATGTTTTGCTGAATAATTTTCAATATGTAATGCTAGAGTCGCAAAAAAATCATTGCTGATGTCTGGAACGATTAAACCAATCGTCTGTGATTTCGATTCTCTAAGACTTTTGGCATTCATATTAGAAACATAGCCATATGATTTAGCTAAAGCATTAATTTTTTCTTCTGTTTCTTTTGAATATCCGCCTTTATTATTTAATACTCTGGAAACAGTTGCAATGCTAACTCCAGAAATTGCAGCAATATCTTTAATTGATAGTTTTTTTTTATGATTATCCATGTTATCTCCTTGCTTGTTAAGATTATATAAATTATACATGAATAGGCTATGAATGTAAATATTAGCAGGTTTTATTAATTTTTACGTAAACGTTTACGTAAAAATGTTGACATTTACCTATTTGTATGGTATTTTTAATCTAGGTAAACGTTTACTTAAAGTGATGGCGCCGTTATTTTTTTACCAGTTAGGTTAAACGTTTACGCAAATAAATGCAAGAAAATTGCATCTAAACTATAAGAGAGGAAAATAGTAGAATAGAGATCATTCTGGCTAAGGAAAGGGTTTATGGATTTTAATAAGATGGCAGCTCAAATTATTGAGCATATCGGTGGTAAAGCAAATATTGCTTCTTTAACTCATTGTGCAACACGGTTAAGATTTAAATTAAAAGATCAAGGAAAAGCTTCAAAAGACAAAGTTGTTAAAATTGAGGGAGTTATTAATGTAGTAGAGAGCGGGGGACAATTCCAGGTTATAATCGGTAATGAGGTTGCCCAAGCTTTTGATGCAATCGAAGCATTGACAGGGATTTCAGGAAAAGAAATTGATGTAGTGGAAAAAGATGATTTAAAGGTAAAAGGAAAATTTATTGATCAAGTAATTGAATTAGTTACAGGAATTTTTACTCCAATTTTACCGGCATTGATTGGAGCCGGGATGATTAGGGCTTTATTGATGTTTGCTACTAGCATTTTAGGAATGTCTGCTGAAAGTGGTTTATACATTGTTTTAAATGAAGTATATAATGCAGTATATTCGTTTTTACCAATTTATTTAGCTTATACGTCAGCTAAAAAATTTAAATGTAATCCATATATTGCAGTAGCAATTAGTTTGGCTTTAGTGAGTCCAACGATTCAAGGATTGGTTCAAGGTGAAACAGGGATGAAAATGTTTGGGTTTGATGTATTATTCCCAGCTCAAGGTTATGGTTCTTCTGTTGTTCCAATTATTGTAACAATATATTTCATGTCAAAATTAGAAAAATTGTGTACTAAATATATTCATGCAGTAGCTCGAAATGTTTTAACGCCATTAATTACTTTATTGATTACAGTGCCATTAATGTTTATGATCATTGGTCCAGTAACAAGTTATTTACAATCATTTATCGGTGAAGGCTATACATGGATCTATAATTTAAATCCAACTATTTGTGGAATTCTTTTAGGTGGATTATGGCAGGTATTAGTAGTTTTTGATTTACATTGGGGAATTGTTCCACTTGGACAAATAAATTTAGCAATGTATGGAAGAAATACTATCAATGCCGTGACTGGTCCAAGTAACTGGGCACAAGCAGGTGCAGCTTTAGGTGTTGCTTTAAAATCAAAAAATTCACAAATTCGACAAAATGCAATGTCAGCAGCAGTAACTGGATTCTTCTCAATTACAGAACCGGCTATTTACGGGGTCAATTTGAAATATAAAAAGCCTTTCTATATTGCAGTTGGATGTGCAGCAGTTTCTGGTGGGATTGCTGGATTTGTTAATGCTGCAGCTTTAGCGGGGGGACCAGTTGGAGTTTTATCATTCCCATTATTTTTTGGTGAAGGATTTGTAGGATTTTGTATTGCAATGGTATTTGCATTTGTCGCTTCAGCTGTTTTGACTTATCTATTTGGATACGATCGCAGTAATGATTAAGAAACATTTAGGGGAGAAAAAATATGAAAAAACTATTATGTCCATCAATGATGTGTGCTAATTTTGGTAATCTTGAAAATGAAATAAGAAAATTAGAGGAAAGTGGAATTGATATTTTTCACCTTGATGTAATGGATGGGAGTTTTGTTCCAAATTTTGGAATGGGACTGCAAGATATTGAATATATTTGCAAAACAGCAAATAAACCTTGTGATGTTCATCTGATGGTAGTAAATCCTGGGGCATATGTAAAAAAATTTGCACAATTAGGGGTAAAGATTATATATGTCCATCCTGAAAGTGATGTGCATATAACTAGAACTTTGCAAATGATCAAAGATGCTGGAGCGCAAGCTGGAATCGTAGTAAATCCTGGGACATCTTATGAAAGTGTAAAAGAAACATTATCGCTTGTCGATTATGTGATGGTAATGAGTGTTAATCCAGGTTTTGCTGGTCAAAAGTATTTAAATTTTGTTGATGATAAATTTAAACAATTTTGTGCCAAAAAAGAAGAATTTGGCTATAAAGTGATGATTGATGGGGCATGTTCGCCGGAGCGGATTGCTATGCTGTCAAGTATTGGGGTAGAAGGTTTTATCTTAGGAACGAGTGCTTTATTTGGTAAAGAGAAGAGTTATCAAGAAATAATTAAAGAATTGAGAGGACTATAAAATGAGCGATGTAATTAGACTAATTAGTGCTTCAGGCAGTGATTTTGAAAAAATGACACCGATGGAATTGAAAGAATCAATTTTTAAATCAGAAGGGCGGGTAATCATGGGACAGCATTTATTATTTGCTGGTGAAGGATTAGTTAGAGGAATAACTAATTCTGAGGTGATGTTTGCTTTTGGTGCTGATATGGTTATGCTTAATACAATGGATTTAGATAATATGGAAAATAATAAAGGACTTCAAGGATTATCTTACCAAACCTTAAGGCAACGTTGTAAAAGGCCACTTGGGATTTATTTAGGTTGTCCCAAAGCGGGATTTGAAGACGGTGGTAAAAAAGCTTTATATCGCCGTGAAGGAATGCTTTGTACACCTGAACATGTTCAAAAATGTGTTGACATGGGAGTTGATTTTATTGTTTTGGGTGGTAATCCTGGTAGTGGAACTTCAATTAATGACGTAATTGCTTGTACTAAATGGATCAAGGAAAAGTATGGTGATCAATTATTCGTCTTTGCTGGAAAATGGGAAGATGGTATAAACGAAAAGGTGCTCGGAGATCCTCTGGCTAATCGAGATGCTAAAGAGATAATTAAAGAATTGATTGATGTGGGAGCTGATTGTATTGATTTACCAGCCCCAGGAAGTAGAGCAGGCATCAGTGTCACGATGATTCGGGAACTAGTTGAATACATTCATAGTTATAAACCAGGCACTCTGGCAATGAGCTTTTTGAATAGTTCAGTTGAAGGGGCTGACCCAGATACGGTACGCTTGATTGCGTTAAAGATGAAAGAAACTGGTGCTGATATTCATGCTATTGGTGATGGTGGCTTTTCGGGATGTACTTCACCAGAGAATATTCACCAATTGAGTATTTCAATTAAAGGGCGACCTTATACATATTTTAGAATGGCAAGTGTTAATAAATAGGTGAAAATAATGGGATTATTTAATAAATGGAAGAAAAAAGTAGAAGTTGAACCATATCGTATTAGTGCACCAGTAGCTGGAAAAGTAATTGATATCAAAGATACAAATGATCAAGTATTTAATAGTGAAGCATTGGGAAAAGGAGTAGGCATCATAGCATCAGAGAAACAAATAACTGCCCCAATCGGTGGTCAAATTGTAAGTTTTTTTCCTACAAAACATGCGGTTGGAATTAAGACGGATAAAGGTGTAGAATTATTGATTCATGTTGGAATTGATACTGTTGAATTAAACGGTAAACATTTTATCTCAATGAAGAAACAAGGTGATACGGTTGTACGTGGCGATATTTTACTAAAGGTTGATTTTGATGCAATTAGAGAAGCTGGTTACGATCCAACAGTCTTGATGGTAGTGACAAATACTGCTCAATATGCACAAATCAAATGTAATTTAGGAAATAAAAGTAATAATGATATTATTATTGAGATAGAGGAGTAGAAAATGAAAATTGGAATTGGAAATGATCATGTTGCAGTTGAATATAAAAATGTGATCAGAGAGTATATTGAAGCAAAATATGGCTATGAAG
>NZ_JAHPYJ010000036.1:0-22536 GCF_019041935.1 Erysipelatoclostridium sp. MSK.7.34 | reverse complement strand
CTGACTTTTAATCAGAGGGTCAGGCGTTCGAATCGCCTGCGGGTCACCATTTAAAAATAGTGCTATCATATTAATTCATTAAAATTGCGGGTGTAGTTCAATGGTAGAACTTCAGCCTTCCAAGCTGACTACGTGGGTTCGATTCCCATCACCCGCTCCATTAGTAAATTGCTCACACTAAGTGTGGGTTTTTTATTTTATTAAAAATTACCTGGCTTTTATAACCAGGCAATTTTGGGTAAACGAGTATATTTATTTAACATTTGCCACGCAATTACTAAAGACGCTTTTTGATTATCTATATTTTGATACATATTCAAAAGTGTTTTTTTTATTTGTGCATCATTACAATCATCATTGATTGCCAGCTGCATAAATTCACTTGGAAACAATAATCGTGAATAGAGATAAATTATTTCATCTACTGTTAGAGCGCTAATCTGAATGTACTCTTCTAACTGTTCAACTGAAATCAAATTATTTTTATAGCTACTGGCTAAATCCTTGACTCTTGAAGCTATGACTAAATTAGCTGGACAGCAAAGCATCTCATAGTTATCGATCATATTAAAGTGTTCTATCCCCGCAACTAGCTTAGTTTCTTTAATTTCATTTAACACGCTAATTGCGGCTTCTCCAAGACCTTGATAGTAATATGACAGCACTACAAAATGTTCAAAATGACTGATTCTTGAAGCATAGTTACCAATCTTGCACTTTGCTTCATCAAGAATTGCACACCAGCTTTCTTTAATTTTTAAAACTTCAACCTGAATATCTAAAGGTCGCAAAGAATATTGTAAAAACATTTCAAAATGATAATCTTCGATTTGATAAGTATACAATATATAGTCCATTGAGATAGGACGATTAAAACAGTTATTAACAACCATGAAACCATTTAGTCCTAATGCATTTACATAGTATGGATAGTCATTAGTAAAATTATTAACCTTGCATAAATAATAAAAATTACCTTGAAAACTAAAGAAATCACTTTCTTGTTCTAGATAGATCTGATAAAAACGTTGTAAAATTTCTAATTCTGATACCAATTAGGCACCTCCCCTTCAATAATTTCCATCACTAATGGATAGTCATAGTCTTTATTAAACTCCTCGTTATAAAATGGTAATAATACCATCATCTTAATTTTAATAACCAATTTCAAAGAAACCATAACATGATTCACACCGTAGCTTTTAACATCTTTTTCGACTGAGCAAGTAATCGCAGATATAGTTTCATATTTAAGTTTTATTTTAGGTCCAACACCTGCTAAGAAAGGATTTTGTGTTAATGCTCCAATGGGAATAGAAGCGATTACCCCACCTTCGTCACTCATCTTTTGAAATCGACGTTGATAAAAAGAATTATCTGTTTTTTTATATGTTCCTTCTTCAATCGCTACAAACAATTCATCTAATTTATTAACCATTTTAGCTCCAATACTTGAAGCATAACTCGTATTAAAATTAATTGTCGCAATTTCATCACCATTACGATTGATCTTGATCAGTTCCTGATGGTCTAATGTAACTGGAAAAGGGGTATTGTTGATTACCATCTGACAAAACCGATTTATTTCTTTGTCTGCAATCTTCTTTAATGCAGGAGTAATATTAACACTAAGAACTTGAATAACAATTGCTAAAATAATGGTAATTACAATAAATATATATCGTTTTTTCATTAAACCACCAATATATTATATTTAGTTTTGTTTCTAATTATACCTCGAAGAAACCATCTTATATATTTGGATAATAATACTTGGAAATGCTGCAGAAACAAAAATTATTGCTAATTGTTTTAGTGATAGTTCACTAATTGAAAAAAGTGAATGAAAATTAGGAGAAATTAGAATCCATGTTAATAATGATACTCCAATTACAAAAGCTCCAACACTATAATAATTTACAGGAATTTTATATAGTGGCAAGTTACTTCGACAGTTAAATCCATGCAATAGTCGCGCCAAACAAAGTGTTCCAAATGCCATTGATGAAGCAGTCAATTCATCACTGCGTAAACCAATAAAATAAGCTAACATTGTGAAAATACAAATTATTATCCCTTCAAAACTCACTTGTAAAATTGTCTCTTTATTAAGTAATGAATCGCCCGATCCCCGTGGCTTTTGCTTTAGAATTTCATCACTCCCCTTTTCCATCCCAATCGCAATGGCCGGTAAAGAGTCTGTAATTAAGTTAATAAATAGTAAATGAACCGGCAAAAAAGGAGTTGGTAAAATTGCAAATGATGTAACTAAAACACAAATTATTGCGGATAAATTCCCAGATAAAAGATAGATAATTGAATTTTTAATATTTGTATATACATTTCGGCCAGTAATGATTGCTTTAACGATAGTTGCAAAGTTATCATCTGTCAGAATCATACTAGCTGCATCCTTAGAAACTTCACTCCCCGTAATTCCCATCGCTACCCCAATATCACTTTGTTTCAAAGCCGGAGCATCATTAACACCATCACCGGTCATTGCAACAATTGCTCCACGTGCTTGCCAAGCTTGAACAATTCTAATTTTATGTTCTGGTGCAACTCGCGCATAAACAGATACATGTGGCAAGTAATTCCGCAATTGCTGATCAGTAAGTTTATCTAACTGAGTTCCCTCTAAACATTTATCACCTTGCTTAAAAATACCAATTTTCTTTGCAATACTGCACGCAGTTACAACATGGTCACCAGTTATCATGATTGGTTTAATCCCTGCTAAAATGCAATCTTTGACCGCCTGAGCGCTTTCAATGCGAGGAGGATCAATTAAAGATACTAGACCAACAAAAACTAAATCATTTTCATCCCTTTTTTCTAATGTATTACGATAAAACTCTTTATACGCAAATCCTAATACACGCTTTCCCTGGCGCGCCAAAGCATCATTTTGTTCCATAATACGCTGCTTATCTTTATTAGTAAAAATTTCTTTATATCCATCTATTAATATTCGATTACATCGTTTTAATAAAACATCTGGGGCTCCTTTAGTGTATAGATGATTCTTTGAAGTAACACTCATCAGCTTTCGGGTGGAATCAAACGGCAATTCCTGTTGACGTTTAGTCTGCAATCGATATGCGTTTTTATAATTATAATCTTGATATAATTCCAGTAAGGCAATCTCTGTTGGATCACCAATACTCTGTGCTTTAGAAATAGTAGCATTATTACATAAAACAAAAGCCTTTAATAAGATATTATGACAATATTCGTGATGATTTAAACGATTTGCTTGTATTAACATCCGATTTGTATATATATCGACTGCTGTCATTTTATTTTGGGTTAATGTTCCTGTTTTATCTGAACATATCACTGAAACACAACCAAGGCTTTCCACAGCATTTAAATTTTTAATAATTGCATTTTCTTTAGCCATTTTTTGAGTTGAAATCGACAAAACAATAGTTACAATTGATCCCAATGCCTCAGGAATCGCTGCAACAGCTAATGCTACTGCAATCATCAAAGCATCGAGCAATTGTTCTTTTGCGATAAAGACATCCATAAACAAAACAATAATACAGATTGAAATAATGCCAATTGACAATTTTACTGAAAATTCATCTAACGTCTTTTGTAATGGCGTACGACGCTGTTTAGTTGCATTCAACATCTCAGCAATCTTTCCTAACTGCGTTTTCATTCCAATGTTTGTAACAATATATTGCCCTGTTCCATTTGTAACTAAGCTTCCTGAAAAAACCATATTTGTCATATCTCCAATAGTACATTGATGATTTATTGCAACTAACTGCTTTTCGACACTATTTGACTCACCTGTCAATGCACTTTCATTAACTTGAAGATTATTCGCTTCTTTTAAGCGTCCATCACCAGCAATTACATCTCCAGCCTGGATAAATACCAAATCACCTACTGTCAATTCGTTTGATTTAATTTCAACTAATTTACCTTCACGCAACACCTTTATTTTTGGCATAGATAATTTTTTTAAACTATCCAAAGATTTCTGTGCTTTTACAGTTTGAAATGTTCCTAGCAATGCATTTAAAGTAATTACAACCAAGATGACCAATGTACTTTCAAATTCTCCGCTAATAGCTGAAATAATACCCGCACAAATCAAGATTATTACTAATAAATCTTTAAACTGATCAAATAAGATTCCCCAAACACTTTGACGCTTTTCACCAATAATTTCATTTCTTCCATATCGTGTTTGACGCTTAATTACATCTTTTTGACTTAATCCATTATCACTGACTCCTAGTGCTTGCTGGACCTCTTTAAACGATTTTTGATATGCTTCCATATTATCCTCCTGTAACCCAATTCATTAATATTAACTATACAAAAAAGGACATAAAAAAAATGTTAAAATTTAATTACTTTGCTAAATAATTAAATCTTAACATTATTACTATTAACGTTTCTTTAAAACAGCTTTAAACATTCCAATAAAAATATCACCAGAAATAAAGTATGCGTAGCCAAGCGCAATAACAATATTTAATATCCATAAAATTTTATCTCCCGACCATGCTAAAGACATACTAATTATAAAAATTACGATTGTCAACACTGTTAGACGTTTATTTATTTTTAAACGTACATAGCGCCGATTCAAATCAAAGAACCGATATCCCGCTAAAAATAAATTCGCAGCCAATGTTGAAAGAACAGCTGCCTGTACTCCAATAATATTAATCAAACCTAAATTGATGATAATATTGATTATAGCTGCAATAGTCGTTGTTACCGACATATTTTTAGCACTTTTAACAGCTACATAAATACTTCCAAAAAATTGTGAGAAGCAATAAAAATATGTAGCTAAAATTAAGGTTGGGGTATAATCGAAAGCACTATATAATTCTTTATTACGGCATAAAATTCCAAAGATGATCGGTGATCCAGCCACTAATAAAACTGAACCTGCTGAGACAATGCAAAACAACATCCGAAACATCCTATTATAATACCTGCCACTATCAGGATCATTTACACTCCTTGTTGCCGAATCTGTCCAAGCTAAATTAAAGGCCGGATATAAGATATTAACAATCGAAGGTATTTTATTAGCCAAGGCATAAACACCATTTGGCCCTGCCCCTAGAAAAATTGAAATAATCCATCGATCAGACAATTGATTAATATACCATGATACCATATTAGGTACAAACGGTAATGCATAGCCAAGCATTTTAAGAGCATATTCGCTACTAAAATATTTAAAATTAAAAAATTTAAAAATATTACATACGCATAGTACATAAATAAAGCCGACTACATCAGCAGCTACTAATGCTATTAAAACCCCAATATACCCTGTCTTTAGCCACAATAAACAAACTGAGACAACAACAAAGTTGACTATTACAACTAACGCCGCCAAAATAGAGTACTCTTTATATTTGGAAAAAGCCCTTAAAACAAACCTAGAAGTTGTTGCAATAATCTCAATCCATATATATCCAATAATCAATAGCTTAAAACTGCCTTCAAACATGCTGATTGGCACAAACAGACAAATAATCGCAGCAATCACCATAAGTCCAAAAATCATTACATATCCGTTAGTAATGACACGCCGTTGTTCTTTTTCACTTTTAGCATCAACAAGAAATCTAAATAGAGCCTGTTCAATTTGCAACGTACATAAAGGTACAATAAATGAAAGAATCGTCGTTGTAACTAAATCTAATTGCCCATACTGCGCATCAGTAGTTGCACTAGTAATAATTGGCGTAGTCAATAAATTAATAATCCGAGGCAGAAAAGTCCCCAACGCCATAATTAACGTATTTTTAACTAATGTTTTCTCTCTTGACATAATTTCACCCTACTTTATATTCCCCATTATAACAAAACCGTGATTATTTTTCATTAATAATCTTTTTAATCGGCAAATCAAATGGTTCTACTGGTAAATTTGCAACTTCTTGGAAACTAAATGCCAAGCCAATTACATTACCACAATAATCACTTAAATAGCGGTCATAATAACCACCGCCATAACCTAATCGATTACCACTTTGATCGTAGCCAACCATTGGTACAATTAGTAAATCAAGATTATCTTTAGTAACAGGATGACTATTATTAGGTTCTAAAATTCCAAAATTACTTGTCTTTAATTCATTGATTGAATTAATTTGATAAAAATCCATCTGTTTACCACTAATTTTTGGAACACAGACAATTTTATTATTAATTATTTCCTTAATCAAACTGATTGTTTCTACTTCATGTCTAAAAGAAACATAGATTCCAATTGCTCTTGCCTCAATAAATTCAGGTTGCTGTTTTAATTTAGAAACAATAAAATTAGATTTAGATGCATAAGTTTCGCTATCTAAATCTAATCTTGCTTGAATCAATTGTTTCCGTAATACTTTTTTATCCAATACCCTGATCCCCAAAATCCAATTTAATTAATTGATTTAGTTCAACAGCATATTCCATTGGTAATTCGCGAGCAAACGGCTCAATGAACCCCATTACAATCATTTCCATTGCTTCTTTTTTTGTTAAACCACGAGACATTAAATAGAAAAGCTGTTCTTCAGAAATTTTTGAGACAGTCGCCTCATGCTCAATAATAGAATCATTATTTCGCATCCAATTAACCGGAACTGTATCACTAGTTGAAATGTCATCTAAAATCAACGTATCACATTCAACCTTGCTTTTTGAATTATAAGCTTTAGCACCATGCTGTACCATTCCCCGGTAATTGACTTTTCCACCGCGGCGAGAAACTGATTTAGAAACAATACTACTTGATGTATTAGGCGCTAAGTGAATCATCTTTGAACCTGAATCCATAATCTGATTCTCACCAGCTACAGCAATAGTAATGCAAGAACCTTTTGCTCCCTCTTCCATCAACACACAAGTTGGATACTTCATAGTTACAGCACTACCAATATTTCCATCGACCCATTCCATTGACCCATTTTTAAATACTTTTGCTCGCTGAGTTACTAAATTCAAAATGTTGTTAGACCAGTTTTGAATCGTTGTATAACGGCATTTTGCTCCTTCACCCACAATAATTTCAACAACTCCAGCATGAAGAGAATCACGAGAATAACTTGGTGCAGTACACCCTTCAACATAGTGGATATCCGCTCCTTTATCAACAATGATTAAAGTTCTTTCAAATTGTGCCATTTGCTCAGAATTGATTCTGAAATAAGATTGTAGTGGCTTATCTAATTTCACTCCTGGCGGTACATAAATGAAAGATCCCCCAGACCAAACAGCTCCATTTAAAGCTGAAAATTTATTGTCATTATAAGGAATAACAGTATCAAAATATTTTCTAAATATTTCCGGGTACTCACGTAAACCACTATCGATATCTAGGAAAATAACACCTTTTTCAGTAACTTCCTTTAACATGTTATGATAAACAACTTCTGATTCATACTGAGTACTAACTCCCGATAAATACTTTTGTTCTGCTTCAGGAATACCTAATTTATTAAATGTTTGTTTAATTGTTTCAGGTACTTCTTCCCATTTATTCGTTTGTTTATCACTAGGACGAACGTAATAAGTATATTCATCAAAATCAATACGGTCTAAATTAACGCCCCAAGTTGGCATAGGCTTTTCCATAAAGCAGCGATAAGATTTTAGACGATATTCAAGCATCCATTCTGGTTCATTCTTAATTTTTGATATTTCAGTAACAATTTCTTCATTTATTCCTTTAGGAGTCTTGAAAACTGAAACATCACCATCATTAAAACCATAGGCATATTCCTGATCAGGAATTTCATTTTTTATATCTGCCATATGTTTCCTCCTATTCTTTATCGAGGATCTGTTTGATTCCTGTCCATCCTAAAGTAGCACACTTAATACGATTAGCCTGTTTATGAGTATTCATAAACGCAATTGCTTCTTCCAAAATTTCAGGGTCATAATCCTTTTCATAAATCATATTATTGTAATTTTCAATAATAACATTAGCTTCATCAATTGTTTTACCAATCAATAATTCACTCATAATTGACGTACTAGCAGTACAAATTGCACATGCTTCGCCATCAAAACGGATATCTTTAATAACACCATCTTCAATTAAGGCTTGCACATCAATATCGTCAATACAAGTTTCTGAATCCATATTTACTGACTGATAATTATCATCATCTACTAGTCCATGATTACGTGGATTTTCATAGTGATCCATAATTATTTGTCGTAACATCATACTATCCAAAGAAGGCATCTAAAAAGTCATCTCCTTTCTTACATACCTCAATAAATCTGTCAATTTCTTCAAATGTATTATAGAAATAGAATGATGCTCTAAGAGTTTGACTAACATCTAAAAATTCATCAAGAATCTTAGCACAATGTTGCCCAGCTCTTATTGCAATACCATATGTGTTAAATAGTGAAGCTCCGTCCTGACTAAAAACACCTTTGATATTAAAAGCAATCGCTCCATGACCATTTGGATTATAAACTTCCAAATTATCTAATTCTAACATTTTTTTAACCGCATATTGACGTAATTCTAATTCATAATCACGAATATTGTCCATCCCAATTTCTATTAAATATTCAATTGCGGCACCTAAACCAATGACACCCTCAATATTAGGTGTTCCAGCCTCAAACTTAGCCGGTGCATTTTTTAATTTAATCCTTCCACAGCTCTTATATCGGGCATTGCTTCCACCACCCCAACGAGTTGGTTTTGTTTCTTGTAATAAATCATATTTACCATAAAGAATTCCCACCCCAGTTGGTCCGCACATTTTATGTCCAGAAAAAACTAGAAAATCAATATCTAATGTTTGGACGTCAACCTTTTCATGAGGAATACTTTGCGCACCATCAACACAAACGATAATACCGCGCTCATGAGCAATTTGACAAATTTCTTTAATTGGTCCATCAAATCCAAGAACATTTGAAACTTGAGCTATTGAAATAATTTTTGTTTTATCACTAATTGCTTTTAAAACATTAGCAACAGTAAGACGTCCTTCATCATCTAAATCAATATATTTAACCGTACTTCCCACTGTATCACAGACTTCAAACCATGGTAAAGTATTTGAGGCATGCTCAGCAACGGTTAAAAGTATTTCATCACCTTCATCTAGATGCGTCATCCCATAGCCAAATGCTATCATATTTAGCCCGTCTGTTGAACCATATGTATAAACTACTTCTTTTCGATCGCAATTTATTAATTTTGCAACTAAATCACGTGTCTTTTCGAACTGTGTATCAACATCATGCGATAAGTCATAGTCACCACGATGTGCATTACCCGAATAGTTTGTCAAATAATTACATACAGCATCAATTACACACTGAGGCTTTAAAGTTGTAGCGCCATTATCAAAATAAATCAGTGGTTGACCATGCATCGTAGCACCATTTAACATGGGAAAATCCTGACGAATTTTTTCTACATCTAACATTAAATCCCCACCTTTTCTTTTAATGTTTCGTTAAACATCTCTCTTAAATCAGCATTATCTATAAATTCCATGACTGGAATAAAATATCCATAAGTTACTAAATGCATTGCATCTTTTTTACTTAAACCACGAGATTGGAGATAATACAAATGATCCTCATCAATCTTACCGACACTAGCACCATGACTTGCTTTTACATCATATTCATCAATATATAAATATGGATTTGCCTTGGCATTACATTTCTCATCAAAAACAATAATTTTATTTGTTTGATGACTGCTAGATTGATGATTTCCTTGTTTAATTGTTCCAATCCCATCGATAACTAAATTAGATGCATCCTTAACAACACCATAATTATCCATAATCCCGGTTGTATGTGGTGCAAAATGCGTTAACGAAAATGTCATATGCTTCTTTTCCTGTCCTTTAGCTAATGAAGCTAAGCGCACCGTACTATTAGCGTTAGAACCATTCAAAGCATGATTAACATTCATTTCAATACTTGAATCTGATAACTCAACATAAGCGCATCTTACATTACTATCACGCTCAACCGATACATTTTCAGTTACTTCAACAGTCCCGTTGACACTGCTTTGATTATCGTTATATCTTAAAATATTACTATTTTGCAATACTTCAATGTTTTTAACTAAAGATGCTGGAACTTTAAAATCATAAGTCTCAATTAATTCCAGTTGTCCTTTAATCTTTAGGTCAAAACAATATTTTCCTTCTTGATCAATTAGATAAATAATTTGTAATGAGGCAGCATCTTTAACATCGATTTTACCATCATTAATAGCAATTCCTACATTTTCTGGGTGACATTCAATTGTACCATTATGAAATACTAAATAATTTTTAATCTCTTTTAACTGTTTCATTATTTAGCTTTCATTCTTTCTTTATTGGCACAACTTTCAAGTAAAATCGGTTTCTTTTCATCAGTAGCGATTTCAACTCCTAATTCTTTTACCCAGTCATAGCCTTCTTGATCAATTTTTTCTACTACTTCAATTCCACCACTTAAAATAATTTTACCATTAACTAATACATGAACGTGACTTGGTGGCACCAATTCAAACAACCGTTCATAGTGAGAAACCATAATACATCCAAAATCATCTGATTTCATAGCGTTAATTGCTTGTGATACTATTTTTAACGCATCAACGTCCAAACCTGAATCAATTTCATCTAATAGAGCAAACTTAGGTTGTAATAATTTCATTTGTAGAATCTCATTACGTTTCTTTTCTCCACCAGAGAAGCCTTCATTTAGATAACGATGTGCTAAATTCTCATCCATTTTCAAATCAGCAATATTTTTATCCAGTGCTTTTACAAATTTAAATAAAGATACTGGTTTTTCTTGATGTGCATTTAATGCAGCTCTTAAAAAATCTGAAGTTGTAACACCTGGAATTTCTTGAGGATACTGCATTCCTAAAAAGATTCCTGCCCTACTTCTTTCATCAACACTCATTTCTAAAACATTTTGATCATCTATGTAGATACTACCTTGAGTAACTATATATTTAGGATGCCCCATGATAACTGATAATAATGTTGATTTTCCATTACCATTTGGCCCCATAATCGCATGGGTTTCACCAGTATTAACAACAAGATCGATACCTTTTAAGATTTCTTTTTCTCCAATACTGACATGCAAATTTTCTATTTTTAAAGTTGACATAATTAAGCCCCTTTCTATCCTTACTAATTCTACTAGATAAGTTATCAAAAAACAAATAAAATGATAAATTATAGCAAAAATTTTTACTATTTTCCAATCAAAATCTAGCACAATTTATATTATAACCACATTGTGACCAAATTATCGATAATTATCAAGAGATTTGCTCTATTATAATATTCTAATCATAACATCCAATTGCTTTTTTTAGATGAAAATTATAAAACTTTATACATTTTAACTATTTTTGATTTTTCTAAAATAGAAATTCAATTCAATTTATATTATTAGTAAATTGTGGTATATTTATATGTAATGGGGGTGTAAAAATGGAATTTCTAAAAGCATTATTTAAAATTATTTCATCAAAAAAAATCACCCATACTTTATTAAATGTGATGATCGTTTTAGTAATATTACTATTAATTATTGCCACTGGTGATTTATGGTATGGGGTGTTATCAGCGATCTGGCTGGTTTCTAAACCATTTATTGTCGGATTTACAATTGCCTTTGTTTTAAATCCACTGATAAATTATATTGAAAAGTATGTTACTAAACGAAGCATTGCCGTAACAATGGTCTACTTAGCTGCTTTTGCTATTTTAACTTTATTAATTTCTTTAGCTGTACCAATGATTTATGAAAGTATCTCTGAAATGTTCCCGGCTTTTTACTCAGGACTTGGTGAAATTGGTGTGTTTGTTAAGGAAAATTTCAATTATGATATTTCTTCTTTAATGCGCCATATTCAGAATATTGTCAATGCTTTCTTTAAAGATTCAGTTGTTTTAGATACAACTATAGATGTTTTAAATCAAGTTATGATCAATGTCACTAATTTTTTAATCTACATCATTCTAGCAATTTATATGTCTAGTAATTTTAAAAATATCCGTAGTCATATTCGTAATATTACATATCGTATTGATAAAACATTGCCAATCTATTTACGTGAAATTGATTCTTCTTTAGTACAATATGTTAAAGCTTTCTTTATTGGAGCAATCGCTCAAGCAATTACAACAATGCTGATGTATCTAGCAATTGGTCATCCTAACTGGTTAATTCTTGGGTTTGTTTCAGGAGCCAGCTCCATTATTCCATATGTTGGACCAATCGTTGCGAATTGTTTAGGATTAATTACTTCGTTAGGAATGGGAACTACTACAATTGTTATTTTATTTATTTTGATTTTCATTCAATCGACGATTATGTCATATGTGATTACTCCACGTATCTATTCATCTAGAATTGATTTGAGTATAATGTGGGTACTTTTTGGGATTCTCTCTGGTTCTTCTCTCTTCGGTATTTGGGGAATGGTAATCGCTATGCCACTATTAGTAAGTGCTAAAATAACTTTTCAAGTTTATAAAGAAAATCATCAAAATGAAAAGCTTATGGAATGATACGCAGCAGCGTATCATTTTTGTTTGAATTTAAAAGTAATTTATATTATAGTATGTACTGGGTGATAAAATTGGAAAAAGTGAATAATAAAATTACAAAAAAAATAAAAAGAATCTTTCCGCCATATTTTAAAGAAGAGTTATTTAATTGTATAACTCATGGAATTATGGCATTTATCATGTTACTTCTAATCCCAGCTTGTGCTGTATATGCATATGTTAAAGGTGGTCCTATCCAATCTTTTGGAGTTAGTGTTTTTACAATTTGCATTTTTTTAATGTTTCTTGTTTCAACTCTATATCATGCTATGGATCATGACAGTCCTCATAAACAGGTATTCAGAATCCTTGATCATATCTTTATATATTTTGCAATCGCTGGAAGTTATACCCCAGTTGCTCTGTGTTTAATTAAAGGATATCAGGGAATCATCATCCTTGTTATTCAATGGGCAATGGTAATAGTAGGAATTTTATATAAATCTATTTCAATAAAAAGTTTACCAAAGCTTTCGCTAACTATCTATCTAGTTATGGGATGGACAGCCATCCTATTTATGCCTTCAATCATTCAAAATTCTAGTGCTGCTTTTCTCTGGCTAATTGTTATCGGTGGTTTAATGTATTCAATCGGAGCATACTTTTATGCAAATAAAAAAATACCCTACAACCATGTAATCTGGCATATATTTATTTCAATAGCTTCTATCTTACATTTTATTGCAATAGTTTTTTATATTTAAAAGGATGTCTTGACGACATCCTTTTTTAATTAGCACATATTACAAATGATTACTAATAAAATGAATAAAACTAAGATCAATGTAAAAGAATTATCTTGGCATGCCATTGTAATCGCCTCCTTTTTATTACATACAATAGATACCTACAATAACTAGAATAATAAACAAGACATAGATGTTTACATTAGTGCATTTACAGTTATTCATCAAATCCCCTCCTACCACCTACATATTATAAATTATGTTAAAATAACAATTGGCAATGTGTTTTTGCCTAATTTATTGAAATTAGATGCGATAAATAGTATAATTGTAACGTTATGGAAAGATAAGGAGGAAAGATATGAAATTAGGTAAATGTGCTGCGGCACTAGTCGTGACTAGTTTCTTATTAACTGGTTGTCAAAACAGCTCGAAAACAGTTAAAGAAGATGGGAAATATGTAGTTGCTTCTTTAAACAGTGGGAAAAAAGATAAAAATATTTTTGCGGATGATATTTTTAACGATGTAATATCTACTGCCAGTGGAAAAAGTTCATACTTTAATGCCGTGCTTCAACAATTAATGGATCAAAAATTCCCAATCGATGAGGATATGGAAACTGATGCTAATGAAACAGTTGATCAAATCCAAACTTACTATGAAAATCAATATGGCGATAATGCTGAAACTCAATTACAAACAGCGTTAAGTTCAAGTGGATTTAATTCACTTGATGAATATCGTGAAAACATGGTGAGAGTCTATCAAAGATGCAACTTTTTATTAGCTTACGTTGAAAAGAACTTTGATGAAGTTTTCGATGATTATTACACTCAAGCAAGTCCACGTGAGGCTAGTCTTATTAAAGTTTCAATGACTGATGTTGAAAATCCAACAGCTGATGAAACAGCAAAATTGAGTGAAGTCACTGCTTTATTAAGCTCAAGTAAAAGTTTTGGAGATATCGCCAAAGATTACTCTGATGATACAAACACTAACAAGAATAAAGGAAAATTAGGTATTGTAGATACTACAAGTGGTCTTTCACAAACATTTGGTAGTGATGTTGAAACTAAAATATTAGCACTTGCCAGTGGTGAAACTAGTGAAGCCATAAAAGGTACTGATGGATATTATTTTGTAAAAGTTACTAGTACTGATAAAGATAGTATAAAAAAAGAAATAAAAAAAGATTTATCTATTGATACTCCATTGATTGCATATGATAAGTATATGAGCTATATTGTTTATCAATCTTATAATGTTAAATACGATGATAAAAATACTGAAAAAATAATTAATAATGTAATTGATGAAGCTTTAAAAGAACGCGAAACTAGCCGAGGAGGAACAAACTAATGAAGAAAAAAATATTTCCTTTAGCAATAGTTGCAACTCTTTTGGTCGGATGTAGTTCTTCTAGTGCAACTACTTATACTTCAGAAATAAAAGATGGAGATAAGACTATTGCAACTGCTGATGATGTTAAAATTAGTAAAAATGATGTTTACCATTATTTACTAAAAGAATATGGAAGTTCTGAAGTTCTTTCATTAGCTTTAACTTATATTGCTGATCAAGAACTGACAGATAAGGATGCAGTGCAAACTAGAATTAATGAAAAGGTTGCAAGTTTTACTGAAAACTTAACTACTTCATTAGAAGAATATGCTAAACAATATGGTTATGAAACTGAACAAGAATATATCGATGGTGTTTTAACTTTAGGAGTAAAACAAACCATGCTTAAAGAAAAATATATTAAAGATAACTATGATGACCTGGTTAAAGAATACAAAGTTAAATATTTAAAAATTATTACTTTAGACACTGAATCAGCTGCCTTAAGTTTAATTGATAAAGTTAAAGATGGCAGTGATTTTGACACTTTAATGACTGAAAACAATGGTACTGATGCTGGTATGGTCACTACTAAAACAAGCAGTGTCGACTCAAAAATTATTAAAAAATTAGATAAATTTACTAAAGATGGTATTTATAATAAAGTGATTAAGACATCTGAATCTAAATATGCTGTAGTTTATGTTTACAATACAGATAAAAAAGATCTAAAAGATGAAATTATTACTAATTTAGCTTCTGTTAGTGATATGTCTACAAAAATGGAAACATATTATTTAAAGAAATACAATTTTGATGTATACGAATCAGCAATCAAAGATGAAATTAAAGAATCAAATGAAGATTATTTCGGATAAGGGGTTTCCCCTTATCTTTTTTCTATGTTAGAATAATATTATGGAGGACTTATAGAAATGGAGAATTGTATCTTTTGTAAAATCGCTAATAAAGAAATACCTGGTAAAATTGTATATGAAGATGATTTATGTCTAGCTTTTTTAGATTTGAGTCAAACAACTAACGGACATACATTAGTTGTTCCTAAAACACACTATCAAAATATTTTAGATGTTGATAAAGAAGTTTTGAGCCATCTAATCAAAGTAACAAAAAAGCTTACTAACCAAATAATCACTAATTTAGACGCAAAAGGCGCGAATGTGCTTACCAATGCAAATGAAGTGGCTGGTCAAACTGTTATGCATTTTCATATCCATATTATTCCAAGATATAATGAAACAGATCAAATCAAAATCGACTTTACTGATCGTAGTCAAGAAGTTGATTTAGATAATATTTTTAATAAAATAAACAGCTTATAAAACTTAGATATTTTCGCTAAATTAAAGTAATTTACTCTTGTATATTACTTATTTAGCGTTTTTTTATCAAAATCATTTTAAATTGATTATCCTATCTGTAATTATAAAAGTTAAAAAATGACGATACTTAATCTAAATGTTATAATTTATTTAAAATTATTGACTTTGGAGGAAGTTAAAACTATGAAGTATTTTTTAATCGAAGGTATCGTTACTCATCCTGAACGAATGACAAATGAAATGATGCAAGAGCATCAAAAATATACAAATCTTTTAATGAAAGCGGGGAAAGTACTCTTTTCGTCATTAAAAAGCGATATGAGTTCTTCAATAACTGTAATAAAATCTAGAAATGAAACTGAAATACAAGAATTTTATAAACATGAACCACTTTTTAATAATAATGTGTTAAGTTATCACATTTCCGAATTGCAAATACATTATCATACTTCTGAAACTGCTAATTGGTTTTAAAGTGATCGTAAAAATTCTTAAATTTAAATAATTAAATTGTTATTTATACTTCTATTTCATTAATAGGGTAAAGGAATAAATTTGATAATTTATTCTCCCATTGAACCGTACGTACGTGTCTCGTATACGGCTCTACATTTATATCACTCTTAAGATAATAATCTAGGTGATAGACTAAACCTGGTCTATCACCTTTCTTTATGCTTAGAACTTTTAGCGATATTATAAAATTGACTATATTCATTCCACTTCTCCTATACCAGCCTAACCTTGTGTTTGCACACTTATAAATGTCATCTTCACTAAATCTACATTTACATGCTTTGTTTAATTTCATTAGATTTCTATATATTGCCTTTGGCTTCTTCCACCTCTTGCACAGTCATTTTGTCTATTCCAGGTACTCCTTTATTTTGTTTGACCTTTTCGATAGTCATTTTCAAATTCTCTTTACTTTTACCATCTAGGATTACGTTTCCCAGTTCTAGGCTATCCTCACTTTCGAACTATCCAAATATTGCTTATAGTGATTTGCACTTTATAAACGTTTCAGTCCTTCATCATTTCTGACTACTATGACTTCATCAGACTTCTTGTGATAAATCTTTTTCTATCGATGGTATCATTACTGTTTTTAACAGTTTACTGGACTTCATCGTCCACAAGGTCTCCCGAGGTAAGGCATACATCTTTTTTTATCTTCACAGGTTTTTGATTTACTGTCTTGGTTTGTTCTGCAACCTTATCTCCCATTCAGCCTCATCAAATTTCTTTTCGTAATCTCGAATATTTCGCTACACCACTTCCATCACCCATAGCATCACTACTAATGGTTTGTGGTTCACTACTCTTAGCGGTAAATACCCGTGGTGGGACTTTCACCGGCTAAATGTATGCCATGCTCGGCACACAGAAAAAGAGTAATTCTGTCAAATGATAGAATTACTCTTTTTAATAAGTTTTACAATCTTAATTTAATTCATTTTTGGTTTATAAAAGGCTCTATTTTCTAAAGCAAAAACTCGTTTTGAAAAACCACCTGGTTCTACTGTCTCTAAAGCTTTATCTAGCATATTGATCCGAGCATCCATATTATCAATTAAATAAATTACCTCTGCTTCTTTGATTTGTGGTAGTATTGGTGAACCAAATTCGTTTTTTCCATGATGAGATAAAATTATATGTTGTAACAGCGTAACTTCTTCACCCTCAATATTCATTTTATCAGCCATTTCTTTGATCATTGCCTGAGAGATTGATATATGACCCAATAATTTACCCTCGATTGTATATTCAGGTACAACTGGACCACTTAGTTCTACTGTTTTACCTAAATCATGTAATGTAATTCCCGCAAATAACAAATCTCTATTTAATGATGGATATAATCGAGCCAAAGCATCAGCTATCCTTAACATGCTGCAAGTATGATATGCTAATCCAGATACATACTCATGATGATTTTTACTAGCAGCAGGATAAATTGTTAATTTTTCAACATGTTCGTTGAATAATGCTTTAACTAACTGATTTAACTTAAGATTGTTAATTCGCTCAATAAAAGTATAAATCTCCTTTACAAGCTCTTCTCCTGTTTGTGGCGCACTTTTTAGAAATTTAACTTGTTCTTGAGGTTCAGTTGAAGCAACAACAATTTTGATTATCTTCATTTGGCGATCTTCATTATATTTGATTACATCACCTTTTACTTGTACAACACAACCCATAACTAACTTTTCTACTTGCTCATTAGTTGCATTCCACAATTTAGCATCGATTGTCCCAGTAGCATCTTGTAAAGTAATACTAAGATAGGTAGAACGATTGGCCCCATTTGTTTTTCCAACAACAACACGGTTAATCAGTGCCTCAATTACTACGCCTTCATCACCAGGTTTTAATTCATTTATTTTATTCATCATCCAAGGCTCCTTCTCTATTTAATAATTCTTTAATATGCTCATAATTGTAACCTTTTCTTAAAAGAGTATCAATGATTTTTTCTTTTAAATGAGTACCTTGATATCTTTTTGAATACTTTTTCTTTTGTCTTGAGAATTCTTTTTCCAAAGCTTCTTGTTCTTGCTGATCATCAAACTCAAAATCAAAATCACTAAGTGCTCGTTCAATTGTTTCAGAAGTAAAGCCTTTTATATAAAGTTTATCTCGAATTTTCTTCACCATTGCTTTATAAGAAAAACTAGTATTACGACTATAAATGGATTCAATTAATGTGGTGGCAGCATTATACTCATCGTCATCATCATCAATCTCTTCTAAACATCGATCAATAATTTGACTATCAATTCCATAACTCCGTAAATTATAAATAGCTTTATTTAAGCCAATTCCAAGTCGTGTACAGCGTTTTAAATAATTTAAGGTATATGCTTCATCATTTATTAAATTCTTCTCTTGAAGTAACTCTAGCGTTGCATCTAACTGTGTATCATCATAATCACCACTATCCATTAACTTCTTTTTCATTTGATTATAAGTATAATCTTTTACTGTGAGTAATTTTAACGCTTTATTATAGGCCCGAGAAACTTGTTCAAAATCTTTTAAAACATCAAATAACTCTTTATCAATAACTTTATTTGGCTCTAATTGATAAGCTTTAATTAATTTATCATTTACCTCAACAATAATCTCACTTTCATCAAATAGAAAAACAACTTCATTTATCCCTCTTTTAACCGGATATATCGACTTGACCGTATATGAATAGTGTTTCGAATTAATTGCTTGCTGATAAACAGCAATTACCTTTTCATAAAATACTTCACTACTAAACTTCATTGCACTTAAGTATGCGGCTTCTGCCATTTTAGAATAATCATGATTAATTAATTTTAATAGGATTTCCACTAGTTCCGATGTTTCTTTAAAAAAGTACCCATTTACACCGTCATCGATAACATCCTCCAAATTTTTATCATAGCGTGCAACAGCAGGTATTCCACTTGCCATCGCCTCAATATAAGTCAATCCTTGAGTTTCAGTTATTGAAGCAGAAACAAATACATTTGATAAATGATAATAACTTGGTACCTCATTACTAGGCTTAGGGCCGGTAAAAATCACATAATTGCTGATATGATCATCTTTTACTAATTCTTTCAATTCCTCTAACTGTGGTCCTCCACCGACAATCAAGCAAAGTACATTATCATTTTCTTTAATAACTTCCTTCATTGCATCAATTAATACTTCAATACTTTTTTCTTTCGCAATTCGTCCTAAAAAAGTTACAATAAACTGATCTTTAATTCCATATTTGTCTTTAATTTGCTCAATCAATTCAGTATTTTTATTTTTAGGATCAAATTTTTCTAGTTCTAATCCTGTAGGAATAATATGGACGTCTTTATTTAAACCATATAATTCTAATGCTTCTTTAGTCTTTAAAGAAGGTACGATTAATTCAGTACTTTTATCACCATAAAATTTACTAATACGTGTAATTGCCTTTTTGATCAAACCATCAATAGCTCCAGAATTTACAGGATTAACATAATGAGAATAATCTGCCCACATCGTATGATACGTATAGACAACAGGAATATTAAGAGTTTCTCCTACGATTCTTCCAAATATTCCTACCCCAAATTCAGTTTGAACGTGGATAACTTCAATGTTCATTCCCTTAATTTCACGCATTCCTTTGAAGGAATAAATATTACAAGCCCGGTAACCATACAGGGCTTGTATTTCCAATCCAGGAACTCTTAAGATATTATCATGAGGATCATCCATATAATCACTATCACTAGGTAACTCGCTAGTAACAACAACTACATCATGTCCATGTTTTACTAATTCATCTTTCAATATTTTAGTTGATGTCGCTACCCCATTAATATCAGGGATATATGTATCTGAAAAAATTGCTATTCTCATTACTTTACTCCGATCTATTTATTTCTCGATTAGTTGCAAAAATGATACCACCAATAATTAGTCCTAAATAGTAGGTTACAAAGCGCCATACTAATAATGTTGTTGGCGTACCAACAGCCCCTAAAATAGGGCTAAATAACATATAATAAACTCCTTCGCTCCCGCCACTTGCTCCAGGAATCGGAACAAAGGCAGTAATCATATAAACAAATGAACAAATACCAATAAAATCGAATATTTGGATAAATGAAACATTAAGGTTTAATGCTTTTGCTGCAAAGAAGGGAATACTATACATAATTAATAATTTAAACAAATTAATTAATGATGATTTTATCAATACATTCTTATTTTTTAATAACACGTTTAACTCTGTTCTAAAGTTTTCAAGTGAACGTGCAATCTTAATAGAAGTATCTTCATAGTTTTTTACAATTCTTATTTTACTTAACGCTTTTACAATATTATTACAAATAAAATCTTGTAATCGCTTTGATTTAGCACCTAAAAATAGTCCAGTAATAACAAAGAAATTAATCAAGAAGCCTAAAATTGCTAATGAAAAAAATTCTGAATACATTGAACTATAAGCCTGATAACGGAAAATCATCACTACTGCAGTAAATAAAACTAGTACTGACTGGTAAACAATAAAAGCCATCAATAAAATACTAGCAGAGTTAGTTGGGGCAATTCCCTGCTTATTAAAAATATAGACTTGTGCAAATTGACCCCCACTAGAAAAGGGGGTAACCCCATTAAAAAAAGTTCCTGAAATCGAATTTACAAACCCTTGCTTATAACTATAATCTTTTTTATATAACTTACCAAAAGTATATAGATTAATTCCATCTAATAAAAAATATATAGACATTAATGCAAAGGAAATAACAATCCATAAAGGCGAGGCCGTTGTTAATGCTCTTAAAGAAGCATGTAAATCATCTTTCATTGTAAAATAAATTACAGTTGCCCCTAAAACAAGAATTAAAATAATGTTAAGGAAATATTTTTTATTAGATTTCTTATCCATAAGCTTTCCTCATATTAGAGGTTCAGCGTTTCTTCATACACCTCTAATAATTCTTTCCCTATCTTTGATAGTTCTCTCTCTTTAGCTACTTTATAGCCTTGCTCAACTAATGAAGGATATTCTCCGTTAATCATCTTTTTAATGATTTCAACAAAATCATCTGTGTGGTTACCTTTGTAACAGTTCACGCCATTTTCTAACCAATCTGAAAAAACAGGAATATCACGCAGTAAAACATTACATTTACTTGCCAAAGCTTCCAATACAACTATTCCCTCAGTTTCTTCTCTTGATGGGAAAAAGAATATATTACTTCTTCCATAAGCCCCTTTAATTATATCACCGCTAACATAGCCTGGTAAAATAACATTTTGAGGTAAATCATCTAGTAAATCTTTAATCTTTTTTGTAGGACGTGATAATTTAATATCACCAAACCACATAAATTTATACTCAGGCAATTTCTTTGCCACCGATACAAAAGTATCAAATCCTTTTCTTTCAAATAGCCAACCTACCGAAATAATAACAACATCTTTAGAATCAATTTTGTATTGCTGAATAAACGATTCAATTTGTTCTTGACTAGGATTAAACTGTGTCAAATCAACACCATTCGAAACTGCTTTAATTGGAAGTGTAATTCCATAAGATTCTAAAATCCGCTTTGAATAAGGAGTCGGAGTTACAATATAATCACCTTTTGTATACATACTGATCAGCCATTTTTTATAAACCCCTGAAACAGTATTAGAAAACATAAAAGAATTTTTAAAATCTTCTTCTGTGCTATGAGCATGATATACAATCTTTTTATTATACTTTCGTGCTTGATTTATTATCTTAAAACTATCAGGCCATACAGTATTAATGTGGAGAATATCATAATCCAAATCATCCTTATCTGTAGTATAAGGGATTCCTGATAATTCTAATGCTTTTTTTTGATGGACAAAAGCACGACCAATTCCTGATTTTTTGATAGCATCTTCTTGTCCAAAATATAATTTAATTTTCATTTTATCACCATATCTATTATACTACAAAGTAGTCCTAATTTAAAGGATTATAAGTAAGGCATACTTCGGTTTAGAACAAAGAAAAAAGGATACGCAGAGGTATCCGTAAATAAAAAAAGAACCGGCAGCTT
>NZ_JAHPYJ010000035.1:0-23040 GCF_019041935.1 Erysipelatoclostridium sp. MSK.7.34 | reverse complement strand
TAGCATCTTTAATTTCCTCTAAATTCACAGTATCAATAATAAATTCCATTTTTATTCCCCTTTTATAATGTTTGTTCTGTTCTTTCAATTATATCATCTTGAGTTGCTCTTGATAAGACATTAAAGAATGCCGAATACCCTGCAACCCTAACAATCAAATCACGATGCTTTTCTGGATTCTTTTGAGCATCAATCAATGTTTCTCTAGAAACTACGTTATATTGCACATGATAGCCATGTAATCGATTAAAGAAAGTTTTAATTATCATTTCTAATTTCTCTTTATTTTCTTCTGTCGCTAACATTTGTGGTGTTACTTTTTGATTTAATAAAACACCACCGGTAATTTCATGTGTTGGTAATTTTGAAACTGTTTTGAATACCGCTGTAGGTCCATTTTTATCCATTGCATGAGCTGGAGAACAACCTTCAGCAAGTGGAGTATGGGCTTTACGACCATCTGGGGTTGCCATTGTCCCATATCCTTGTCCAACATTAGCAGAAATTGAGGAAGTACCTGCATAGCGAATCCCTCCAACAGGTCCTCTTTGATATCGAGTACTTGGATATTTTTTGATTTCATTAATATATGAATCATATGCCTCTACAACCAATTGATCAACATAATCATCATCATTCCCATATTTAGGAGCTTCATTAATTAACATACTTTGAATTTTTTGATTTTCTTCACTCATAAAATCATCTTGTAAAGCATCCCATAATTGTTGCGGTGTAATCTTTTTTTCCTCAAAAACTAGTTTTTTTATTGCTGCCAAACTATCTGCCATATTAGCAATTCCAATTTGTAATCCAGAAATGAAATCATAGACTGCTCCGCCTTCTTTAATTGTCTTCCCTCTACCAATACAATCTTGAGTCAAGGTTGAACATAAAATATCTGGAACATCACGCTCTGAAGCAAGATCGACTGCATTTTCTACAATTACAGATAATCGGGTAATTTCTCTAATTGACTTATCCCAGGCATCTTGCAACTCTTCAAAAGACTTCATATCTCTAAAATAGCCGTAACCCTTTACAAATCGTTTACCAGAAGTTACATCTACTCCATCATTCATCACTGCTAATAAAATTCTTGGGAAATTTTGATATGACATTCCTGTACAACGATATCCCCATTTCCCAGGAACAGCTGTTTCAACACAACCAATTGCTGAATAATTATAAGCATCTTCCTCTTTTACTCCCAGATCAATAAACGAAGGAATAATAATTTCATCATTATTAAATGCCGGCATTCCTGTTCCTAACTTCATAACTTCGATACATTCATCTAAAAATTCTTTATTTAAACCATTATAATATCTAACAGTCAAATTAGGCTGTGGCAATCTTGTTTGAGCAACAGATTTCAAAACTAAAAACGAAAGTTTGTTCACTGCATCTTTTTTATCAGGAGTTTGTCCACCAATAGTTACATTTTGGTACATTGGACTACCAGCACTGCTAAATGTGTGAGCCTGGCTTCTGACCTTATTAATAGTTAATGTTTTGATCCATAAATTTGTTAGCAACTCAACAGCTTCCTCATCCGTGATTACGCCTTTTTCTAGATCCGCTTTCAAATATGGATACATATATTGATCGAAACGCCCATATGATAATGAATGTCCATTAGATTCAATTTGCAAAATCAATTGAATAAACCAAACTGATTGAATCGCTTCTTTAAAAGATGAAGCTGGTTCATAAGGCACTTTAGAACAAATATTACTAATTTCTAATAACTCATCCTTTCTATGACTTTGAGCATTTTCAGCCATTTCTTGAGCAAGAAGACTAAACCTATCAGCATAAGTTTTAACTGCTTCAATTACAATCAATACAGCTTTATAAAAAACATATTTATCAATATTTTCCGGAACACATAGATCCAACTCTGCTTTTAATTGTCGCACTCTTTTTTCATAACCGACTAATCCTATTTTTAGTAACTGTTCATAATCAACCGCAAGATGAGCATCTCCAGAATTTAATTTTCCTTCCATTCCAAAGAAACCAGTTTCCATAAAAACATTTACTTCTTCAGGTAGTAAAGCTTCCCCCTTAGCTCTTAAATTATTATTCTCCCAAAATGGTGCAATTGAACGTAAAGCTGCTTTTGTTTCTTCAGTAATATAAAAAACATCACCATCTCTTTTTTCAAATTTGTCCAATTCATCAATAACAAATTCTAACGTATATTCGGGAAAAATTGGAGCATCTTTATTTGAAGCAGCCTGATTCCCAACTATTAAAGTTTCATCTTCAATATAAATTGACATTTTCTCTAAAATATTTTTTAACATTAGTGCCCGTTTCATAACCGGTGGCTGATTTTGATATAATCTATAAGATTCTGTAGCTAATAATGCTCTCTCTGCACAAATATACGGTTTTTTATCTAAAACCTTTTCTCTAAAATCATTCATTCTAGGTGTTAAATCACCAAAATGTTCAATGTTTTTCATATTTTTCCTCCAAAGTTACTAAAATAAATTATTAAGTTTCGTTCATAACATAAATTCACTTCATTTACACCTATATATTAACATATACGAACAATAAGTCAATATTTTTATTTCAAAAGCAGTATATATTGGTTTCAAATGAAATATAAACATTTACAATTTGCAATCAACATGATATTATAAATAATGAAAAGATAAGGAGATATTCATAATGGAAAATAAGGGGATAATTTTTAATATTCAAAAATTTAGTATTCATGATGGTCCAGGAATTAGAACAACTATATTTTTTAAAGGCTGTCCATTAAGATGTAAGTGGTGTTCTAATCCTGAATCACAACTAAAAGCAGTTCAAATTTTGTGGGATCATAACAAATGTACGCATTGCATGACCTGTATCAATAATTGTCCTACAGGTGCGATTAAATTAATTGCAGATAAAATTATTATTGATCAAAATAAATGTAATGGATGTTTGAGATGTGTTAATAAATGTCCTCAAATTGCCCTAAAAAATGAAGGTGAGTATAAAACAATTGATGAAATTGTGACAACCTGTCTTCAAGATAAAGATTTTTATGAAGAATCTAATGGAGGTATTACTATTTCCGGTGGAGAAGGAATGTCACAACCAGCATTTTTATTTCACTTAGTTAATGAACTAAAAAAACATCAGCTTCATTTAGCAATTGAAACAACCGGATATATTGAACATGAGCTTTTTACTAAACTTGCTCCATTATTTGATCTGTTATTATTTGATGTTAAACATTATGATCGTGAGCAGCATTTTTTAGGTACAGGTGTTTATAATGATTTAATAATTAAAAATTTAAAGTGGGCATTACAAAACAAAATAGAAGTATTACCAAGAATTCCTGTTATTCCAGATTTTAATGATTCATTAAATGATGCCAAAGGACTAGCAAGACTCTTAAAAAATATCGGTGTTTTAAAAGTTCAATTATTACCATTTCATCAATTTGGTGAAAAAAAATATGAAATGCTCAATCTAGAATATAGTTTAAAAAATAAAAAAGCCCTCCACAAAGAAGACTTAAAAGAATATCAAAATATTTTTATCAATGAAGACATCAAGTGTTTTTTCTAAAAAGCTTACTATAAAATAAGCTTTTTTAATTTTCTACTTTCTTAACTTCAATTCCATGATCTAATAAATAATTTTCGCATTCTATTGGAATATGAGTATCAGTTACAATACATGCGATTTCCGCAGTAGGAATCAAAGTTACAACCCCTTTTTGCAAAAACTTAAATGAATCTGTCACAATTATAACTTTATCAGCTTGTTTTGCCATATCTCTAACTGTTTCGCTACGCATATAATCATTCCCAGTAAAGCCTGAGGTTTCAGTAAAGCCATCAGTTCCAATAAAAAGTTTATCAACAAAAAAAGATTCAACACATTTTTTTGTGATCGGTCCTACCATTACTTGTGATTCATTTTGATATTCACCACCAAGTAAAATAATTCTAATTTTAGCAACTTTACGAATATAATCGGCGATAAAAGCAGAATTAGTAATAATCGTAACATCTTTTTTGGTCTGCGCAATTTCTAAAGCAACCAATGCGCAACAAGAACCTGACTCAATCATTACGGTTTCACCATCTTCTATTGATTCTACCGCTAATTTAGCAATTCTTTGCTTAATATCATAATGATAAGCTAAACGATTATTTATATCATCACTAGAATTTAAAGTTGCAAATCCATGCTCACGAACAATCAATCCACTATTTTCCAATTGAATTAAATCTTTTCTAATTGTTACTTGTGAAACACTGAGTAACTGAGAAAGTTTAGTTACTTCCATTTTCTTATTCTCTGTTATTAATTCTAGTATTTTTGTATGTCTTGCCAACATCTTAACCATCCTCATCACCGCTCTTTTCTTTTATTACCTTATCATATTAATATTTCAAATACAATAAAAACAACTTTCGTTTCAATCATATTATTCTCAAAACGAAAGTTATTATTTCTAATAATAGAACGAAATTTTTTTACCACGATATTCCCGACATGGTAAAAATTGATGTTTAACACCTAAAAGTTTATGTGCCTTTAACAATCTAGCATCTGATAGACAATGACCAATATACTCCTTAGTTAATGGATAACGATTATGACTAGGCAAAATTGTTTCAATTTGATTTTGATATGTATTTAATTTTTCTAAGCTATGAATATACAAATCTAAATTTCGATGCTCACCAAACATATAAATCGGTCCTAATTGTACAATATCACCAACAATTAATAATTTCTTCTGAATATCTAAAAATGCAATACTTCCATAAGTATGTCCAGGTATCTCAATTACCTCAAAACAGTAATCACCAATTTCAATCAAATCCTTTTCTTTTAAACAATTAATTTTTATTGTTGTTTTAATTAAACCCTTATCTCCCTGATGTACATAACATTCTTGAAAACTATCAAGTCCCCCACAATGATCTCCATCACCATGAGTTAACAGTACTTTAAGCGGAAAACTAGTAAGTTTCTGAACTTCATTAATTATCTTCGTCTCAGGAAAACCAGTATCAATCAATATCGCTTCATTTCTACCGATAATTAGAAATTCTCGTACCTGACCATCATCTAAAATATATAAATCTTTAGCATATTCAGTTACTTCCACAATTAATCACCTTCTTTTACTCATTATAAAAGGTTATTGACACAACAAGCAATAACCTTTTATATTATTTATTAAATTTGATCATCTGCCCTCTTTTTCAAAATTTCAAAACGTCGATCAACTTCATCTTGAGCAGCCTGAACAATTTTTGTATACTTTGGATCACTTAAATGTTTAGTTCGCTGCATCATTGCAAACCAATCAATTAATGGAATCTTTTTCTTTGCTTTCTGTGGATCATATGTAAGATTATACTTACCCTGCTCAATTTCAAACAAAGGAAAATAACAACTATTTACCCCTGCTTCAATTACACTTTTTTCTAAATTTGGCTGATCACCCCAATTTAACGGACAAGCAGATAAAGTTCTCAAATATGCTAACCCAAACTCTTTAGCATAAGCCTTAGCTTTAATCGCTTTTCTAACAAAATCTATTGGATTAGATTCAGCTACAGTAGCAATATATGGAATATTTGTTGCAGCCATGATTGCTGGCATATCTTTATTAAAAAATGATTTTCCAAACTGATCTTGACCAAGATGAGAAGTCGAACTTTTAGCCCCTAATGGTGTTGAATATGATAATTGATAACCTGTATTCATATAACCACCATTATCATATTCAAAAATAATCATGTGATGGTTTCTTAAAGCTGCACCTAGTGCACTTCCCATTCCAATATCCATTCCTCCATCACCACTAACCATGATAAAAGTAATTTCTCCTTCGGGATATTCATGTCGTTTTACTTTTTGGTTAAACGCTTCTACGATTCCTGAAAGTGTCGCTGCCCCATTTTGAAATAAATTATGAACATACGGTACTTTAAAAGAAGTTTTTGGATAGGAAGTTGTTACAACCATTCCGCAGCCTGTTTGAAATAATAAAACAACATTTCCACTGATTGCACTTAATAATAAATTGACATTGACGGGAATCCCACATCCTGGACAAGCACCATGACCCCCAGATAAACGTTGGGGCATCTTTGCAATTTGATTAAGCGTAAACGGCTTAACTTCCATTATTTGTTTTTCTTCATTATAAACACACTTGAAGTCATCAGGAGTTTCTTTGATTGGTTTAAAAAATTGAGTTATTGGTTGTTCAATTTTACCGGGATAAATATGTAAATAATCAAATAATTTTACATCTTTTTGAAATCCCATTAATAATAATGCTTTTGCATCATCTTTATAAAAATCACGGCCACCTAAGCCATAAATTCTCGTAATTACACGGGTAGTGATCCCTGCCTCCTGCATTGCCGCCTTTATTTCTAAAGACATATTTCCACCATTGGCACCATAACTATCCTGACGATCACAAACAATCACTGTTTTAGGCACTTTAAAATGCTTAATTAATTCCTTACTTGGAAATGGACGCAGTACATTGATTGTAACTACTCCAACTTTTTTATCATCTTTGCGTAATTCATCAACAGCTCGTTTTGCACTGCTAAATCCAGAACCTAGAACAAACATTAAGACATCACAATCTTCATTTTGATAACTTTCTACATACTGATAAGCCCGATTAGAAATTGTTTCATATTCCTTAAAAATAGCCGGAATAACCTCTCGAGCTTCCTCCATTGCAAGATGAAGCTGGTATTTATTATTCATTAAATCCGGTTCATTCATATAAGAGCCAACTGTGACTGGATGTTCAAAATCAAGAATTTGATATTCAGGCAGATATTTACCTACAAAATTTTGGACAACTTGATCATCTTCAAAGACTTGACATTTATTTTTTTGATGGCTAGTAAAAAAACCGTCAAACGCAATAACTACTGGCAATTTAACTTTTTCAGCAATTTTTAGAGCACAAATGTTCATATCATAAACTGCCTGGGGACTATGAGCAAATAAAATAATCCATCCAGTATTTAACATATACATGATATCGCTGTGATCACCCTTGATTGAAAGTGGACCAGAAACTGTTCGACAAGCTACATTCATTACCATCGGAAATCGTGTTCCAGATTGAACTGGAAACTCTTCTAATGCATATAACAAACCATTGGCACTAGTCGCATTGAAAACTCTTGCCCCAGCAACGCTTGCACCATAACAAATTCCAGCCGCACTATGCTCACCTTCAGCAGCAATTAAAGCAATCTCATGCTTACCCTCAGCTTTCATTAAATCTAAATTCTCAGCAATCTGCGTTGATGGTGTAATGGGATAGTATCCCATTACATGATAATTAATCTGTTTAGCGGCATAAGCTGCCAATTCATTCCCACTTTCAAATACCATCTTTTGTTTTTCCATCATTTTTTACCTCCGTTATTTTTTCTACCTCCAAAAACGAATCACTCGTTATCCACGAATTTGCTCCCACATCTTCATAATCCATATGCTCAACAATTAAATCTTTGTTACGAATAAACCATTTTAAATTTGAATGTTCGCGTTCGACTCCACTAACCAGTGCTTGAGTTGGACAAATTTCAACACACCGTAAACATCCTTTACAATGATGATAATCCAAACCTTTATTTACCATCATCTTACGTCCTTTATAAATACCTGGTTCAAACTGAAAAACCATATCCGGACAAGTAATATAACATTGTGCACATTGAATACATTTTTCTTGGAGAAACAATGGTATATAGCCTTCCCGTGATGCACTTAAATCATTCGAAATAGTACTTCCAAAACAAGGATTCACACCACCAAGTGGTGCATTTTGATAACCCCAGTCATTTTCTATTTCACGATAAGGAATGAACGGATACTTACCATCATCATTAAACGTTTTACTAACAACACCATTATAACCTTCAATTATCCCTTCTTTATTTTTTTGTAATAGCTGAGGATATTTTTTACCCAAAGTAGCTTCAATCAATTCTAAAACTGTCTCTAAAGGAATAAAGCCACTCGCTTTAGCTAGTGCCCCCAGCATGATCATATTGACTTTACATTTTATTTTCATTGCTAAATAAATTGCATCAATACAATATATCGTTCCAGCACATAATTTTAATTTATCTCTAATTACATCTGGTTGCTCACCGCTGTTGATGACAATACAACTATTTTCATCGACTCCTGCTGTTACTTGTAACTTTCCTATCATCGCTTCATGAAAAAGCCCAAGCAAATGGGGTCGCGTAACGGGAGTATTAACAGTAATTTCTTTATCTTCATCACAATAACGAATAAACGCCTTGACTGGAGAACCTCGTTTCTCTGAACCGTAGCTAGAAAAGCTTGAAGCATTAAATCCTAGATAAGCCGCACCTAATTCACCTAATAATTTTCCACATAAATTAGCCCCTAACCCACCAACACTTTCTAAACGAATTTCATAATACCCTTCTTCATTTACTTTACTTAATTCTATCTTGTTCACTTCTTATACCTCCTAATTGAATAATTCCCGCTTTTATCGTCATCATTCCAAAAAAATAAAAAGTCTATTACTAGACTTAATCTTTTGATTTAGCTATTTGAAACAAACACATGAGCCCCCACGATGACTCCTAATTCAAAAATTAAAAATGAATTAATCAATCCATACATTTATATTATCTCCAATACTATAGTTTATCGAAAAAATAATATTTTTAAACTAATTTAATTATTATTTCTAAATAAAAAAAACCAACTCTAAAATGCACTATATTGGTTATATTAAAACAATATAGTGCACTTCAATCACCAGACTCTATAAAATATACTTATTAATAAAATTTGCAATTCCATCATGATTATTATCATCAGTTATAAAATCAGCAACACTCTTAGTTTTTTCACTTCCATTAGCCATGACTACTCCAACTCCAGCATTTAAAGTCATATCATAATCATTATCAGCATCTCCAAAAGTACATAAATCTGTCATTTCAATTTTATGCATTGCCATAACTTCTTGTAATCCATGCGTTTTAGAAACCCGAGGATCCATATATTCATATAAAATACTTGCTGTTTTTAAAGAAGCTGATTTATAGTTTGGATTAGAAAAAGTTTTACTTTTTTCAATAACTTTATCCATATAATCAGGTGCACAAACAATGATTAATTTGGCCCGTGGCTCATTTAAAAAGACATCAAAATCTACAACTTTATATGGCACACGATCATCACGTGCTAAATCACGAATATAATCATCATCTTTAGGTGCATATAATGTCCCTTCATACGGAATAGCAAAATTAAGATCCATTCCTTCATGATGTTTAATAATATCTTTTATTAATTCACCATCCAGCGGATAACTTGATTTATCAATATTTAATTGATAATCATATATTTCAGCACCTCCAGTCCCAACGATTGCATCAACCAAGCCACTAATTCCCCATACAGTTAAAAGTGTTTTAACGCTATGAACATCACGCCCTGTTGATAAACCAAATAAAATTCCTTTTTCTCTAATTTTCTTAATTGCTTCAACTGTCGCAGGTGAAACAATACCATCTTGATTTAACAATGTTCCATCAACATCACACATTACTGCTTTTATATTTGTTAGTTTATTCATCACAATACCTCCACTTAGTAAAATTATATAACCTTTGATTTTTATAACAATATTCGTATTTTTTTTAACAAAAACTTCTCAAAAATAAATAAGTTCCTATCAAATCAATGATAGAAACTTTTCACTATTACTTTAAATATTCAATTACATCTTTTAATGATGAGATGATCTTAGTTGCTTTACTTGCAAAATCAGCTTCTGGATACTTCATATCAGGAATACATAAGACATCGATCTTACCATCATAGGCTGCTAAGATTCCTGATTCACTATCTTCTAACACTAATGCTTCACTTGGTGCTACATTAAGTTTTTTACATGCTGTTAAAAAAATTTCAGGATTAGGTTTTCCATGAATCACTTCATCACCACAGATCGTATCATCAAAATATTGTTCAATTTGTGCATTCTTTAAAATAACATCGACACGTACCCGTGCACTGCTAGTTGCCACAATTGTTTTATAATTATTTGCCTTTAAATATTTTAATAATTCTAATAATCCCGCTTTAAGAGGAACCTCTTTTGCTAAACGTTCATCAAGCCTAATATGTACATCATCCCATACTTCAGTCATTGGAAAGGCAGTTCCAAAATGATCATAAAATACTTGACATATTCCCTGCTTATTTTTTCCCAAACATAAGCGATATACAGCTTCATCAAAAGAATATCCTAATTGTTCTAATTTACGACAATACTCTTCATAAGTAACTCGCTCACTATCGATCATCAAACCATCCATATCAAATATAACTGCTTTTTTCATTATCTTCTCCTTATATTTCTGCAACAAACTTTTTAATATCTGTCAAAGCCGCTCCAATTGCTGCTGTTTCTTTTAAACATTGACCTATTTTAATATCTGGAACAGTAAACTTTAATGGATCCAAATCACTAACTAATTTTGTTAATAGATCAAGATCTTCATTTTCAAACAATGAAGCTATTTTACCACCAATAATTACTGGTGCATCTAAAACCATGGTTAAATTATGAATTGCTAATGCTAGATAATGAAAATAATCATTCCATGATTGCATTGCAGTTTGGTCTTTTTGCCGTAATTGTTTATAAAATTCTTCTAATGTCATATTTGTATGATTTTTTAATAAAGCATCTTCATTACAATAAGCTTCAAAACACCCTTTTTTACCACAATAACACTGACGTCCGTTCTCTACTAATGTCATATGCTCAAATGTCGAACTGTAATTATTTCCCTGGAAAACCTTTCCAGCCATAAATACAGCACTACCTAGATTATGATTTAAAGATAGATAAATAGCATCGTTATTATCTTCACTGAAATTTAATTCAGCAAGTCCAGCAGCATGAGAATCATGAATCATTTTAACTGGTAAATCACTAGATTTTTCAAACTTTTCTAACGTTAATCCCTGATTATTTAAAATTGGACCATAAATAACCTTTTTTCCATCCTGAGATACGATCCCCTGAATAGCTATAGTGATCCCTAAAAAATTTTCTTTTTTAATTTGTAAACAATCGATAAATTCATTTAATGCCTGTCCATATTGTTTAAAATAACTTTCACTATTATCATAAACTAAAGCAACTGTTTGTTTACGAATCAGTTGAGCATACAAATCTAAAGCAACAAAAGTTATTCCTTCTTTTAAAATACTGACACCAATTGCAATTCTAGATTGTTCCTTAATAGAGATTGCTAACGGCTTACGTCCCCCCGTAGACTCATTAATATCTTCTTTTTTTATCAAATCAGCCTGTTCTAATTCCAAGAGATTACTAGAAACAGTGGGCAAAGATAATTTTAATCTTTCCGCAATTTCCTGTTTTGTAATTTGCTTAGCTTGATATATCAGCTGATATACAATCTTACGATTATACTTTTTAATACTATAATCAACCATAAATACCACCTTATCTAAAAAACCTTTATAAAAGTATAACAGTTATCTAAATATATCGCAATGAATATCCAAATATCCTTATTACTTACTTTGAAAATAAAATAAACCATGCTATAATATGAATAAAGAAGACAGTATAAAACCCACTAAGTGATAATCAATGAATGATTATCACTTTTTAAAAATCGAGGTCAATTAATGAAAGAGACATATAGTAAGAATTATTTTGAAAAATATGCTGCATTAACCCTAACAAAAGTATTAGATGTATCAGCTGATAATATTATTCAAGCTGATCGTCCTGACCTTCGCATTCCAAAACGTAATTTTGGAATTGAAGTAACTCAAGCATTAACTCCAGCTGAAGCAGTTGCTGACATAAAAAAACCTTTATATAGTACTTTAAAATTAAATCCTTTCGACCATGATGAAAAAAATTTAGAATTCGTAATCAATAAAATAGATAATGCTCTTGAGCGAAAAGAACAAAAGAGCAAAAACTATGAGATTTATTTAGATAATGGTTTATATATTTTTTCACACTGTCACAATCTCCCTGAACATATGCTCTATGACTTTCTTAATCAATTAAATCTAGCTAACAGTTTTTATCAGCATATCTTTGTTAATTGTGTCGATCATCTCTATTACTATCGATGCCAAGAACAAATAATAATTAAAGTTGATTATAGCTTTCAAGAATTATCAGCCATGAATCAACTTGCTATTGATTTTGAAAAGCATTGTCATAAAGAACGCAGAAAAATTGAACTTCCTAAATCAAATAATGATGCTTAAAAGAATTGATCCAGATAATCATATAGATCAATTCTTTTTTATTTAATGCATATGATTTGATAACTTAATAAGCTCGATCTATAATCCAGTTGTAGTAAGAAAATTAAAATATTTTGTAGATTTACAACAATAAAATTACATACTAATAATGAGGTAAATCATTTAAAACAAAATATTAACTATCATATATCAATTTTATAGAAAGAGGTATAAATATGTTAGAAAAAGGAACAGTAGTATATTTTTTGATGAATGGCTATGTGATGTCTGGAAAGGTTTTTGATATTAGTGGTAATAATGATAATTATGAATTTAGTATTGAAGGTTATGCTGGATGTGCTGGGCCTCACATAATTTCTTCAAGTCAAATACATTTGACTGTTTTTCTAAGTCAAGAAGAAGCTGAAAAATACAAAAATAATCCCCAAATGTATTTACCAGCATATTGTTAATCCATACAAAATTTTATAAAAAATCAGCACACGGTGAACTGCCAAAAAATCAAATAATTGGAAAATCGTTTTTTATGGTAAAGTATAGTTTTAAATTTAAGAATATCGCTTAAAAAGTAGTTCTAAATTATAATTATCATATTATTTAATATCTAAAATTTTTATTTTTTTCAAATTTATATTTTCTTATATTAAATATTTACTATGAAATCTAAATTCATGTATATTTAAAAGCAAGTATATCGAATAAGATACACCCGCTTTTAATCAACTATTAAGACGGTACTTCCAGCCATTTTTTAAAAATCTTCGCGATAATAAGAGACATCTGGCTATATTATCAAATACCATCATAATCCAAACTGCTTCAATACTTTGATGGAAAACATTGATCATTAGCCAAGAACCGGTTACCCTAATTCCCCACATCGTAAATAATGAAAAAACAAATGGTGCCTTAGTATCACCCATCCCATTGAATGTTCCCTCAAGAATTACTAAGATCCCATAAAGCGGTTCTGAAATAGATACTATTCTCAATACTCGAGCCCCCAAAGTGATAACCTCATGGTCAGGAGTAAAAATCCCCATTAACTGTTCAGCAAATATAAATAATGCAATCCCACAAATTATCATTAAAAACATTGTAATACCACTAATCAAATAAGTTACCTCTTTAACTTTATGCTCATCTTTTTGTCCAACTGCATTTCCAACTAAAGTTGCTGCCGCCGTTTGAAAACCATACCCGGGAATATAAAAAGCTTGTTCTGCTTGAATTGCAATTGTATGAGCAGCAAATCGTACTACTCCTAACTTCGCAATCAAGGAAGCAAAAGTTACGTGCCCTAAACAAATAACACTACGTTCCAATACTACTGGAATCCCAATATTCAAACATTCCTTAAACTCTTTTTTATAAAAATGAAAACCACTGTTTTTTAAATCAAATAGTGTATTTTTATAGTAACGTAAGAACATCATAATTCCTCCAGCAACAAATGATATAGCCGTCGCAATCGCTGCTCCATTTACCCCCAGTCCAGCACCGGGAATTATAATTCCAAATAATTCTCGTGTCGGATAAATTAACAAGAAATTTAAAATTATATTAATAATATTCATATATAAATTTATTAGCATTGGTGTTTTCATATCACTGACACCACGTAAAGCCGATGCCAAAATCAAAGCTGCTGTCCTAAATAATAATGGAATTGAAATAATCATAAAGTATGATGCCGCTTCACCTCTAATTGCTTTATCACCATTTAGCCAAGTTGGTAAATATGGTGCAATTAAAACACACATTATAGTTAAAGCTATCCCAACAATTAATGTCAAAAATAGAGCTTGCTGCCCTACCCGCTTTACTTTTTCATCATTATTTGCTCCTACTGCTTGAGCACAAACTGATAAAATCCCAATTCCAAAAGCAACAGCAATACTAGACACTAACCATCCAACCGTTGAGGTCAATCCAACTGCAGCCGATGCCCCAGCTCCTAATGCCCCTACCATCGCTGTATCAACATATGTAACGACAACATTCATGGCCTCTTGAACTACCGCCGGCCAGGCTAAAAAACAAATCGATTTAATTTGTTGACGATATTTTCCCACTATCTCACTCCTACCTAATCTAATAAAAAAAGACCATTAAATGGCTTTAATTGTATATACTATTATACACTTTTTTAATATAGATAGATAGCCCCAAACAAAAGCTTAGTGCTAAAATTAAATTTATTTAATAAATCCTCCAATTCATAATTAAATCGGAGGATCAAAATCTATTATTTTATTAGTTTATATATTTCTTTGACTGCAAGATCATGCTCCTTAGCTAATCGTTTTATACTTTCGTATTCCGGATATACATAAGTCTCATCATTATTAGTTACTTCTTTAGCAGCAATTTTTCCATATGGTGTATCCAGCTCAATTGCTTTTCGAGCTAAAATTTTTCTTTCTTCACGACGATAACGAATTCCAATTGTTGTTGTTTCTCTAAATATAATATTCTGTAATAATTCTAATTTATCTTCTTTACATGCTGTACTCAATCGATAGGCTGGGCGATTCTTTTTCATATAAATCGGTGTAAAGAAGACATCTAAAGCTCCATTTTCAAAAAGCTTTTCAGCAGTATAAGCAAGTATTTCACTCGAACAATCATCTATATTTGTTTCCATTACAATAATTTCATCATTAGTTTTATCGATTGTTCCTAAAGATACTTTCAAAACATTAGGAATATTTAATTCTTTAGTTCCACAACCCCAACCAATCTTTTGAACATTCATAGGAGGCATCGGTTGAAACGATGAACTCAGCTCAGCAATAATAGCCGCCCCTGTCGGTGTCACTAATTCTGTATCAATATCAATCTGACGGGCTACTACATTACTAGCAGCAAAAATTTCCGATGTCGCTGGTACCGGAACTGAAATTGTTCCATGAGCACATTCAATAAAACCATGCCCATCATTAACGATACTGCTATATATTTTATCAGGTGCAATCTTAGTAATTAAGATTGCTGTTCCGATGATATCAACAATAGAATCAATTGCCCCTACTTCATGAAAATGAACATTAGCCAATTCTTCATTATGAACTTTACTCTCTGCTAACGCAACTCTTAAAAAGATTCTTTTTGCTAATGCTTTAGCTCTTTCATTAATCCCACTATCATCAATAATTTTATTAACATCGAATAAATTACGATGAACATGGTGATGATGTTCATGGTGATGATGTTCATGGTGGTGATGTTCGTGATCATGATGATGTGGATGTTCCTCTAAATGAACATCTACATAAGTACCAGTAATACCATTTTTCTTTGTTTTAGTAACATGTAAATGATAGCCATCTATATTCAATTTAGCTAATTCCTTTTGTAAATAATCAGGTTCATCAATAAGTTCCATTAATGCACCTAAAGTCATATTACCACTTATTCCGCTACTACAATCAAAATATAATACTTTCATCGTTTTCCTCCTAAACAATTAATCGTATGAGCCATATACCCAGCTCCAAAACCGTTATCAATATTAACTACACTAACACCACTAGCACAACTGTTTAACATCGATAATAATGCCGAAAGACCATTAAAATTAGCACCATAACCAATTGATGTTGGCACTGCAATGACTGGTTTATCAACTAACCCTCCAACAACCGATGCTAAAGCCCCTTCCATACCAGCTACAACTATAATAACATTTGCTCGTTTGATCACATCCATCTTATTAAATAGTCGATGAATCCCAGCAACACCAACATCACTAATCAAATTAACTTCATTTCCTAAAAACTCAGCTGTTAACACAGCCTCTCTAGCAATTGGAATATCTGATGTTCCTGCACAAACAACAACAATCATTCCTTTATTTTGTATAGTTTCCGATTGTTTTAAAATAAAAGTTTTGGCTTCTTTATCATAATTAAAATTTGGATATAATTTCTTTAAATAAGCCGCCTTTGTTGCATCAACTCTAGTCGCTAAAATATCAATTTGATCATGTTCTAACATATTTTTTATAATACCAGCAATCTGTTCTTTCGTTTTACCAGATCCATAAATGATTTCCGGTGTTCCCGTACGACGTTTACGATTATAATCAATCGTCGCATAATCAATTGGATTATCAATCAAAATAGCTGCTTCATCAACAGAAATCTCATGGTTCTCTACCATTTCTAATATTTCTTTTACTTTCATCGTCTACCTCTGATATCGTTGTGGCAACTCTAACCCATTTGCCTCCAATAACTCTTGATTAGCTAAAATTTCACAGGGATTACCACTAGATACTATCTTTCCATTATTTAATAAAATTATTTCATCACACAAATCCAATACCATATCTAAATCATGGGTTGCAAAAATAATTTGCTGGGGCAATTCTTTTAACATATTAATAACGATCCTTCGACTCTTCGGATCAAGAAATGCTGATGGTTCATCTAATAATAATATCTCTGGTTTCATTACCACCACACTAGCTAAGCCTACCATTCGCTTTTGTCCTCCAGAAAGATGATTAGCCATTCGATCCAGCAGATCTTCAATCTTAAATAATTTCGCAAATTCCGCAATTCTTTTATCAATTTCAATTTTATCCAGTTTTTGATTTATCAACCCAAAAGCTAAATTATCACGAACTGTAGGTAAAAAAATCATATGATCTGGATTTTGAAAAACAAGACCTGCTACCTCTCTTATTTGTATCAATGTTTCTTTTGATAACATAACTCCATTAATTTTAATCTCACCTTGCGTTTCCACCAGCCCCAATAAGCTTGATAATAAAGTTGATTTCCCCGAGCCGTTTTCTCCAACAATAGCAATACACTTCTGCTGTTCAATCTTTATCGACACATTATCAAGAGCTCTAATTGAATTATTATAAAGAACATTTAAATTATTTATCTCAATCACTAAAATACCACCTTTACCATCATTAAAACTCCTACTGCCATCATTAATAAAAAATAATTTTCAATCTCAAAATCAACATAATTTAAATACGCTTGTTTAACATCAAAGCCACGACATTTCATTGCATTGTAAACTTCATTACTTCGTTCAAAACTCCGAACTAATAAACTTCCCACAAAACTACCCATATCTTTAAAAGCTATTCCTTTAGACTGGGGATTTTTTAATTGATAAGCTTGAATCATTGTTAGCGCTTCTTCAACCAAAACAAAAATATAACGATAGATCATTACTAATTGTAAAACAAAAATTGAAGGTATTTTAAGATGCACTAATTCACAAGTAATACTATCAAACTTAGTTGTTGCCATTAGTAAAAAAACTGCCATCAAACATAAGATATTTTTTATAATGATCGTAATAAATAAAAGTACACCAGTTGATATATTAACACCATAAAAATTAATTATTGTGGTTGAAAATAGTAAATTTGAAAATCCAATACACAAAGAAATAGGTAATCCAATTAAACTTCGTTTAAATAAATCCATAAATGATACTTTACTAAGTGAAATCATTATTCCAATTATTATTGAATATAAGGGTAATTCAAAAAAATCTAAGCAGCTGGTCGAAATAACAAAAATTATATACATTAGTGCTAAAATAATCTTTAAAAGTGGATTTAAACGATGAATCAGTGAATCACCATTAGCTAACTTTTCAATATAGCCAAATTTTAAAAGTGAGCCTTTAAGTTTATTCATATTTTTTCTTTTTTACTACGATATATCCAATTCCACCAATTAAAATTAAAGTTGCTGCACCACCAATAATCCCTGATACTGAAACACCTAATTTACTGTCGCTGCCACTAAAATTATAATCTGGTAAAAATGAAGTTGAACTTTGAACCTTTGCTAAAGTATCTTTTGTACTGCCGCTTGCTTCAATTTCGTCGGTTCCTGTGACTCCTTCAATAGACCACTCTAAACCATCAGGATTGCTTGATGCATATAATGAAAGAACTCCACCAACTAAGATTGTTAAAACAGCAAAAACCGCAACCTGTCTTCTTATATTCAATGTTCCAAAATGCTTGTCATTAAGTGCATGATCAACTATTTCACGTTTATCTTTTAATACATATAAGACAACTGTTGAAGTGATTAAGCCTTCAACTAGACCAATTGCTAAATGAATCGGCAACATTAATACAACAAATGAAGTAAATGGTAATTCCGTAATATTACTTGCAAGAGTTTGTAAGACCACTGCAAAAGCACCCATTTCTAATCCCACTACTACTCCTAAAATACTTGCCAGTAATACTCTTGAAGAAGTTATATTTTTCTTTAATAGTGGCTTAACAATTAATGGATAAGCTACAAAACATGGTAATATCCCCATGTTAAAAATATTACATCCTAACGCCAATAAACCACCATCACCAAAAAATAAGCATTGTATAATTAAAACAGAACATAATGATAAAAAGGCAGGATATTGTCCTAAAATAAGGCACAATAAAATTCCTCCACCGATATGACCACTACTTCCTGTTCCCGGAATCGTAAAATTGATCATTTGAGCAGCGAAAATAAATGCTCCCATTACTCCCATTAAAGGAATCTTTCGATCATCATGTTCTTGATTAATTTTTTTAATTGAAAAACCGATCATGATAAAACTAATTATCATGAAAATAACCCCAATATTAACAGAAATCAAACCATCTGCCATATGCATTAATACTGAATTCATAATTTCCCTTTCCACAAACACTACTGTGCTTCTTCTAGTACTTCTTGTACTTGGGATCTATTTTAAAATATTAACTAAATCTCTAATATATTCTTGAATTGATTTTGGCTCAACACCTAAGACATGTCCAGTGCATTTACTAACTGGAATAAAATATTTTTGAGCTTCACTACAGCTGATTGCTGCCGCCATTGCTGGTGAAACTTCACCATACATCGAGTTAGCAAAAACAAAACCAATTGGTCCAATAATTATCTGAGCGTTTTTAGCATTATAAATAATTGCATTTTCTCCCGTTGCGACAGCATCAGCTCCACCTTTTTTCATATTATTGGTTGCAGTACTATTTGTTCCTACCGCAATAATAAAAGTACCACTAACTTCTTTTTTTAAGGCCTCAATTACACTTCGGCCAATGCCTCCACCTTGACCATCAATAACTACAACTTCCATTTCACTACCTATCATAACTTCCACTAGTTATGCCTTCCAAATCTAATGTTACATAATCAAATCCAAGTTCTTTTATTGCTAAGATTAATTCTTCATCATTAACTAGATTAAAATTGTTTCGTTCAACTTCAATCCGTGCTAATTTATCATGAACTCGAACACGAGCGTAATAAATCCCCTTTTGATGAAGTAAAGCCTCAGCTTGATCGACCACTTCTAATTTTTCTTTAGTGAGATGAGTATCGTAAGGAAAACGTGAAGCTAAACAAGCATTTGCCGGTTTATCATATGTCTCAATCTGTAATTCTTTTGAATACTGTCTTATTTCAGCTTTTGTTAAACCAACTAGTGCTAACGGTGATACAATTCCCAATTCTTCGCAAGCTTTCATTCCAGGGCGATAAACTTTTTCATCATCAGCATTTTTACCATCAAGGGTTATCTTAAAATCATGGCTTTGAGCTGCTTCAATTACTTTTGCCATTACTTGTTTTTTACAGTGATAACATCGATCTTTACGATTATTTGTAAATTGCTCGATTGTAAATACATCTAACGGCACTTCTATAAATTGACCTTTACCAGCCATCATTCTAGCACTATCGATGTCCTCCTTGGACATCATTTTCCCTACACATAATACTGCTAGAACATTTTCTTTACTTAAGGTTTGTAATGCTACCTGATATAAAAAATTTGAATCGCAGCCACCACTATAGGCAATTGCAACTTTTTGATAAGATTTTAATAATTCTTTTAATTTATCTAACTTACTCATCTCTTCACCTTTATACATAATAATATCACAATCCCCATCTATTTACTAATTAGACCATGCTATGATCGCAACTACACTATACACCCTAAAGTACACTTTAAGACAAGTATTTTTTATTTAGAAAATAAAAAAAGTGATTTCAATATGAAGCAAACCCTCATTGCTAATTCAACATAGAAAATTCACTTCATCACTATCACTTTAATTTTCAGCTAACTTAGAAGGATTATAAACACTAGGGGCCTTCAATGTCTTTACCAATACTTTTGCCTGTTCCTCATTAAGTTCTATAGGCTCAATATTGTAATAATAATTACTAGCTTCTTTAATTCCATAATTTCCTTCACCTAAATATGTAATATTCAAATACATTTCAAGAATTTCATCTTTCGTATAATCATCTTCTAATTTTTGAGCAATAAAAACTTCAGCTATTTTCCGGTCTAAGCTCTTTTCAAAAGATAAACAAAGATTTTTAGCTAACTGCTGAGTAATCGTACTACCGCCTTCTTTAAACGACATCGTCACTACATTCGTTACCATTGCTCGAGCTAATCCAATGTAATCAACTGGGCCATGTTGATAAAAACGCTTATCCTCACTTTCTATTACTAGTTCTTGATATATACTTGATATTTGCTCCAATTTAACATAGTTATCTTTACTTCTTAATTCTTCAACTCGCACTGTTAAACTCTTTTCTTCCATTGTATCTTGGTACATCACATAGCCACGATAGCCATAATATCCTAAAAAGGTTAAGGCAGCTAAGAAAAGAATAATAATTAGACGTGATATTACTTTTTTCATATACATCCCTCTATTCCTTATTTTACACCTCTATCATAGCCTAAGCTGCTTGGTTATTCCATTGATTTACATTACAAAATCTTACATTATTGTAATATTTATCATTAATTCCTTGAAATCATTATCGATCAGCATAGTATTTAAATTTAAAATTTTCTTATTTTGATGACCACGAGGAATTAAAACACAATTGCATCCTAATACTTTTGACATTTCATAATCATGAATTGTATCACCGACAAATAAAACATCTTCTTAGTTTAAATGATTATTTTTATAATCTTGTTTAGCTAAAGCTACTTTACTACGAACAAAATTATCCACAATTCCAATCCCAAATTGGATATTTATATCCCTACTTGATCACTATCCTTTAAAACTTTTATTAATTTGTATGATGATTTAATAAAATCATTCTTTTGATAAAATTGATGTGCTTCTATACGTTTAAAATTACTAGTAAGTTCAATTACTTCACATTGATGCTCCAAAGCTAATTTTGTACTAAAATCAACTAATAATCTACCTATACCATTTCCACGATAACTGTTATCTATAACTAATTCTTCGATTGTTGCAACTTTATTCTCATGATGTAATTGATAATCGATATTAACACTGACAAATCCAACAATCATATCATCAGATACAGCTACTAAATAGTGGCTCTTTTCATCATTAAGTTTATTTTCATATACTAGAGCAAACTGTTCATGATTTAAATTACATTCCTCTAATTCACAAATCAGTTTATAAATAGCTTCCAGATCCTCTTTTTGACAATATCTTATTTTCATATTTTTTGCTCTACTTTCATTTAAAAATATTTTTATTCACTTTATCTTATCATTTTCAATAAATTTATTAGTTAAAGTAAAATCATCTAGTTTTTGACTTCTATATTAAATAAAATATCTACTTCATCTATATAAAGATTGGGTATCAAAACAATATTAAGTACTAGAACATCTATATTAGATTCATTTTCTAGATATTTAAACTGTTTTATTATCATCCTATTTTAGTGATTATTATATATTAAGTATATTTAATGAAGGCTTCTACAATAAAAGACTATTGGCATATATCAATTCCAACGGTCCTTTAAAATTATTTAGTTTTTCATTCCAAATGAAGTTTCATGTTTTAGAACTGCTATTTCTTCCATCTTAATTGAATCTATTCTAATAAAACGATCATGCTGTAATTCATTGATCAAATAATCAATCAACTTCTCCTCACCTTGAATACAAGCTTCTACAGAACCATCTGATAAATTACAAACCCAGCCAGTTAATCCAAGATTTTTTGCTTTTTGATAGGTAGTAAACCTAAACCCTACACCTTGGACACGACCATAAAATAAATAATGCCTTCTTATCATTCTACCTTCACCTCTTTAACAAAAACTTCTATTATAAATATCGCACCACAATAACTTCAACCTGCAACTTTGATTTTCTTTTATTATAAACATTTATCTTATTTTCAATTATTTCTTTACAATTTTAACAAAATATTCTCTATTGACTGAATATTATATATTATCAAGTCCATGATATATCACATATAAAAATACAGCCTCTAATTGCTGCAAATATCAGCAAATAAGTATATAAACATATCTAATCTTGCAGTCAAAAGGTGTTTTTATGTACGATATTAGGAAAGTTTAAGAAATGTGGTAAGTGTTAAATAAAATGGTGAATTTAAATTTGTGGTCTTTTACACTCTATCTAATTAAAGATATTATAGAATTTCAGCGACTGCTATGTAATTGCCTAATAAAGTAGAATACTATCTATTGTGTCAATCAAGATGATTGCTACAATATTCATCATCTTATTCCATAATAGATAAACATGAATATTCGTATAATTATTTTTTGAATAATATTAGCATATGACGCACTAAGAGTATTAAAGAGCCTGTAAATTATTTTGTGTAAAGTCTGTTTCCAATGATAGAATTTGATGAGT
>NZ_JAHPYJ010000034.1:0-23045 GCF_019041935.1 Erysipelatoclostridium sp. MSK.7.34 | reverse complement strand
GCTGACCCTCTGCTTGTAAGGCAGATGCTCTCCCAACTGAGCTAAACCTCCAGTGTCTCGTTGACTGCCATATAAATATAACAATTATCAAACAAAAGGTCAACACTTTTTTGCAATTTTTTTAATTTTTTCTGTTAAAACTCATTTTATAATGAGCATTTATTAAATAGATAAAATATCCTCATATAACTATTCATATTGGAAACAACTTGAAATCTAATCACTCCATAAATTTTAGAGATAGGTAAAATAAAAATTTATAACTATATTTGACTTAACTGTTTTTTGATAAAATCCTAGACTGAACAGATTAATAAAAATACTCAGCATGATAATACTAAATATGTTAAAAATGAAAAAGTAATCTAATCATTTACTTGCTTAGCTATTTTTCAATAATCAATACTCCTTTTAATTGAATATCTTGCCAAAAATAAGTCTTTAATTAAAAGTTTTAGGAAAAACTGCGCACGTGTATGCATTGAAAGCTCTAAACAAAATAAACAATTCATTATAACACTAAAAGAAATTTACAAACCAACATATGTAAGCGCTCTTTTTTATTATTATATTACAATAATTTTTTCTGTCATTATGATAAAATAAAAGAAAGAAGTTCATTTATAGAAAGGTGGTATTTTATGAGAACTTATCATGCGAACGAAATCGGAAATGTTGCTGTCTTGGGGCACTCTGGATGCGGTAAAACAAGCATCGTTGAAGCAATGGCATATCGCAGCGGCATCATTAATCGAACCGGAAGTATTAGCGAAGGCAATACTTTAAGCGACTATAGTGAAGAAGAAATAAAACGTCAGTCATCTGTCAATTTAGCTGTTATTCCTGTTGAATGGAATAACTGTAAAATCAATTTAGTTGATGTTCCAGGAATTTTTGACTTTGTTGGTGAATGCGAAGCAGCTCTAAGTGTTTGTGAATCAGCTTTGATCGTCGTTCCTTCTTCAGCGGGAATCAGTGCCGGTACAAAACAAGCGATGTTTAGAGCTAAAGATAAAGCCAAAATCATCTATATTAACGGATTAGATAACCCTAGCAGTGACTATGCAACTAAACTGCAACAATTAAAGGATACGTATGGCAAAGCCATTGCTCCCATCCAAGTACCAATCATGGATAATAATAAAATGGTCGGTTATGTTAATGTAGCTAAAATGGAGGGACGAATTTTTGATGGAGAGCAAACCAAGGCAACTGATATTCCTATTGAATTGATGGAACAAGTTCGGCCAATTAAAGAAATGATTGACGAAGCCGTTGCTAATACCAGTGATGAACTATTAGAAAAGTATATTAATGAAGAACCATTTACGAAAGAAGAAATTTCCTGGGCACTTCGTAAAGGGGTAATGGAGCGCACTCTTATTCCCGTTTTATGCGGAACTGATCAAATTGGTATTCAAATTATTTTAAATTCAATCGTTGCATTCTTTAGCGCTGCTGGTGACATGACAAATTCATTAATCGTAAAAAATATCGACACTGATGAAGAAGAAATCATCGGTTATGACGAAAGTCTTCCTGCAAGTATTTTTATCTTTAAAACAATTGCAGATCCTTTCATCGGCCGAACTACATTGTTTAAGGTCGTTACCGGAACCCTTTATAGCGGTAGTTCATTATATAATGTAAAAGAAAAAGAAGTCGAACGAATCGCTAAACTATATCAACCTAGGGGGAAAGATTTAATCGAGGTCGATTGTCTTCATGCTGGTGATATTGGCGCAGTTACAAAACTTAGTTATTCAAAAACTAATGATACATTGTGCATTGCTGGTTATCAAATTATTGTTCCAGAGATTGAATTTTCAACTCCATATTACGGTAAAGCAATCGTTCCCTTAGGTAAAAGTAATGAGGAAAAAATTGCAAATGCAATTAATAAACTCTTAGAAGAAGACCCTACTTTAAAATTCGAAAGTAATCCTGAAACAAAACAACAATGCATCTATGGAATTGGAGACATTCATTTAGATATGATGTTAAATAAATTAAAAAGCAAATTTAAAGTCGAAGCGACTTTAGAAAATATCAAGATTCCATATCGAGAAACAATTAAAAAGAGCATTACCCAAAGAACCAGATTCAAAAAACAATCAGGTGGTCATGGCCAATTCGGCGAAGTCGAAATTACTTTCGAGCCTACCTACGATTACAGTCAATCATATCTTTTTGAAGAAAAAGTATTTGGCGGTGCAGTTCCTAAATCTTATTTTCCTGCAGTTGAGAAGGGATTAATGGAAAGCGTTAAAAGTGGTGTTTTAGCCGGTTACCCTGTTTTAGGCATTAAAGCTACTCTGATTGATGGTGCCTATCATAACGTTGATTCATCGGAAATGGCCTTTAAAACTGCAACTGCAATGTGCTTTAAAGAAGCTATCCTAAAAGCAAGTCCCGCCTTATTAGAGCCATATATGAAAATGAAGGTGGTCGTTGATGAACAATACACTGGTGACATCATGAGTAACTTTAATACTAAACGTGCTCGGGTAATTGGCAGTGATGTTTTAAATGACGGTCTAATCAAAATCGTTGCAGAAGCACCAATGAGTGAAGTGATGAATTATGCCGTTGATCTACGTTCAATCACACAAGGTCAAGGTGTCTTTGAAATGGAATTTTTAGATTATGAATTTGCTAGCGATAACATAGTTAAAGCAGTTCTCAATAAATAAAATGTCGAGCATATCTTCAATGATATGCTCGATTATTTTATCTAATCCCTTTTATTAAAAAGTTAAAAATGGTATTATTAAAACATATTAGGAGGTATAGTGATGAACGTACTTGTTTGCGGTGGAACCGGATATATCGGGAGCCACATTTGTGTAGAATTATTAAATGCTGGTTATGAAGTTACTGTGATTGATGACTTCTCTAATTCAAGACCTGAAGTATTGGGGTATATTAAACAAATCACTGGTAAAGAAGTAAAATTTTATGAATTTAATATTTTAGATGAGGAAAAAACTGAAGCTGTCTTTAAGGAAAATAAACTTGATGCCGTAATTCATTGTGCAGCATTTAAAGCTGTCGGAGAATCTGTTGAAAAACCAATTGAATATTATACTAATAACTTAACAACAACTTTGATCGTTAGTAAAATGATGAAAAAATATCATGTTAATCAAATTGTTTTTTCATCTAGTGCTACAGTTTATGGTGACCCAGAAACCGTTCCAATTACTGAAGATTGTAAGTTAGGTGAAACAACTAACCCATACGGTACTAGCAAAGCAATGATGGAAAGAATTTTAACTGACGTTCAACATGCATGCCCAGAAATGTCAGTAACATTGTTACGTTACTTTAATCCAATCGGAGCCCATGAATCTGGATTGATTGGTGAAGATCCTAAAGGGATTCCTAACAATTTAATGCCATATATCATGAAAGTTGCAACTGGTGAATTAGAATGCTTAGGTGTATTTGGTGATGATTATGATACACATGACGGAACTGGCGTTCGTGATTATATTCATGTTGTTGACTTAGCTAAAGGGCATGTAAAAGCAATTGAACATTATGCTAATCCTGGAGTCCATATTTGTAATCTTGGTACAGGTACAGGATATAGTGTTCTTGATTTAGTTAAAGCTTTCGAAAGAGTCAATAATGTAAAAGTTAAATACGTTATTAAAGATCGTCGTCCTGGGGATATCGCTACTTGTTATGCTAATCCTGCTCGCGCCAAGGAAGAGCTTGATTGGGTAGCTACCAAAGGAATTGACGAGATGTGTCGCGACACTTGGAATTATGCTTTAAAACATAAATAAGTTTAACTATGGGATATGTCACATCATATCCCTTTATTATATATTGTTTTTAGCTGAAATATTTGTTATTATATAAAGGTATATTATGGAGGCTAATCATGGAAAAAGTAAAGAAATTGTGGAAAGAAATTAGCATCTTTGGAATCGTATTAGTAGTGTTCATTGGATTATTTGTATATCGGAAAATAACCCATGTTGAATACACAACGATTACTCAAAGTGCATTAGTAGAAAAAGTTAAAGATAAGGATAGTTTTGTCGTAGTTATCGGAAATAATAGTGATAATACAACATTATCATATCAACAAACCATGACCACATTTGTAGAAAAAAATCGTAGTAAATCTCTATACTATGTAGACGTTTCTGGTGACAGTGATTATACTACTTGGCTAGAAGAAAAACTCGATATCACTGATGGTACGGTACCACAAACATTAGTATATGAAAAAGGAAAAGTCAAAACAGCTAAGACTGGTGCTTTATCATATTACCGATTAAGTCAATTGTACAAATAAAAAACAGCATAATGATGTATCTATTATAGTCAGTCTCTCGCTAACATTTAGATTTTACATCATTGTACTGTTTTTTTATTTTATATATAAACGGTCAACTCGTTTAGTAATCAAACAAATTATTTCATAAGGAATCGTTTCAAGTTCTCTTGCCATGCTCGCTAAACTTATATGCGCTCCAAAAATCTCTACCTTATCCCCTTCTTTAATCGTTTCATCTACCCGAACCATTATTTGATCCATGCAAACACGACCAACAATTTCAAAATATTTACCATTAATATAAACGTTCCGCCCCTGATTTTTACGAATCAATCCATCAGCATAGCCAATTGGGATCGTTGCTAAATATTCATCTTCATCAGCAGTGTAAGTCAAGCCGTAACCAACTCGGTCACCAGCTTTAATTTTTTTAATCAGAGCAACTTTAGAATATAAAGACATTACCTGTTTAAATTCCTTTGTTTCATTACCAGCTGGATCGATCCCATACATAATAATTCCAATTCTCCCTAAATTAGAACGATCATCATGATGATAAGCCATTGCCGCACTATTACAACAATGAATATATTTAAATTTATGATCAGCTACTAAATCATAAAAAAGTTCTCTTTGCTGGTCAAAAGCTGCCTGTTCACCATCAGCTGTTGCATAATGCGTAAAAATTCCTTCTAAGATAAACTTATTGTAATCAATAGTATTTAACATCTCATCCAACTGTGCTTTGCTAGTTAAGCCAATACGATGCATTCCCGTATCTAATTTAATATGGATTTTCAACGGCTGTTGATCTATCAATGTTTCTAGATGATGCATGTAATCCAAGGAGATCATTGTTAAAGAAATATCATATTTAATTGCTAAATCAATTTCTTCCTTAGAAGTTGGAACAGCTCCTAAAATTAAAATTCCTTTAGTAATACCTAATTCACGTAACTCAATTGCTTCCGGTAAGGTTGCTACTGCAAACATCTCAAGATATTCAATATCTTTAATATATGTGGCCACTTCTCGATATCCATGACCATAAGCATCCGCTTTAATTACCGCCATTAACGGACGTTTAAATTTTTTATATGTTGTTTCAATATTTTCTTTTAAATATTTTAAATTAATTTCTGCATATGTATCACGATGTAAACTCATATGACACCTCCATCTTGTCTAAGTATAATCCAATCTAATTGATAATTCAAATATTTTCATAATTATGTATTAGAGGCATTTTGCCTCTATTTTAAACTCGATGTCTGCATACTACTGATTACATTGACCATTTCATCTTTATTTAAATCTTGAGAATACAATTTGCATAAAACACCTGATTTCATCATCATTAATTGACCATCATTATAAAATGCCACACCATCAACAAGATCAATTACTTCACCACTTACCGTTTCAACTGCAACTTCTTCACTAGCAGTTACCGGTGTTTCAATTACTGTAAAATTCTTATCTCCAGTGAATTTTAAAATATGGTTAGTTGTCCCATCAATCGTTGAAACTTTTTCACTATCTAAAGTGCTTCCCATTAAGGCAACTGGATATAATGGTAACTCACTAGAAACATTAGAATACTCATTAGTACTCTTTTCTAAAACCTTCTTCTCATTAAAATTATCTTTTCCCAATTTAACATCTGTCTTAAAATCAGTAAAATCAGCGGTAATTATTTCAGCTTCGTCTTTATCTAAAACGGTTACTTGCTTTGGCGCTAATGATTTATCAAAAATAATTTCTTGAGCTACCACCCGTGAATCATTTGGATAAGTCACTTCACATTTAACTTGATAACCTGTTTTTATTTTTTCCACTTCGCCTTTTTCTAATAATTCAATTAGAGATTGATAGATGTATGGTTTTGGGGAATTATTCGGCCACTCACTTTGAAATTTAAAGATTTGATTTAAAGTTGGTGTTAAAACAAAAACACCATCAGGGTTCTTAACAATGATTTGTGATTGATTCAATGATTTATCATATAATTCTACTTTATAATATTCATTCTTTTTTTCTTTTAAATAACTAACATTGACTAGATAACTTTTAAGTTCATCATTTTCAACCATTTCCATATTACAAGTAAGTGCATATTTATCATAAGCCTTAACCTTTTCAATCACCTTATCTAAAGAACTATCTTTCATTTTAAAGAAAGTTAACGCTGCGATTACTATCACAACTGCCGCGGCAATACCAATATATATTTTTTTCAAATTTACACCCCCAATAATAAATATGTTTAAAAATAAATATTATGTATAAAGATATTTCTAATGGATACACTTTAATAAGGAGGATGAAGATAATGAATATATTACAAAAAATTTCATTAGTATTAACAATTATCGGAGCGATAAACTGGGGCTTAATCGGTTTATTCAATTTCAACCTAGTTGATTCTCTATTTGGTGTTGATAGCTTTTTATCAATGTTAATATATATTTTAGTTGGTATTGCCGGTATTATTAATATTATGCTACTATTTACTGATTTAGATACAAAATAAAAGAGTAGTAATCTACTCTTCAATTATGAATGGAGTCATTTCTCCATTTTTTTTATTTATTCTAATTCTATTTTTAACCATTTTTAACATTGGAATATCGTGCATTGAATCAGAATAAGCATATGAATTTTCATAGTCTATCTCAACCCCTAATTTCGCTATAACCGCAGTTAACCGTGTTACCTTTTCTTCGTTTTTACAATTATTACCAATCATTCGACTTGTATATTTGCCTCCGATTACCTCTGTTTTCGTTCCTAATATCCCATCTACCGGCAGATCACAAAATCTTAAGTAACCTTCAATCGATGCTGAACAGATATAAACAAGATAACCGTCATTTTTTTTATCTTTTAATTCTGCAACTACATTAGGATAATATTTAGGAATAAGACATGTTTGATAAAAATCATTAAGCTCTTCATCACTTAAATTATCCATTGGAAACAACCAGGCACTTTTAGCCGTTTGAAATTTTACTAACCCAATTATCGATAAAGGAAAAGCAACTGCTACCTTTAGCAGTCTAAATACTGCTAAAGGATGTTTTTTTAAATAATATTTTAATAGTGCTCTTCCTGAATCACCATGAATCAAAGTATCATCATAATCAAAAAACGCAAACTTTTGCTTCATTAAGCAATCTCCAAAGCAATTTCCATCATCGCTGTAAATGTCTTTTCTCTTTCCTCAGGGGACGTTTCTTCATTTGACACCAATGAATCAGATACTGTTAACAATGTTAAAGCACGCTTATTTAAATAGGCTGCAGTAGCAAATAAAGCATATGATTCCATTTCTACTCCAAGACAACCCATTGATGCCCATTTTTCAACTGAACCTTGATCAGCATGATAAAAAATATCTGATGCTAAAACATTACCAACATGGTAAACAACGTCTTTTTCTTTAGCTTTATTAACTGCCCGCTCTAATAAAGCATAACTAGAAATAGCACTATAAGTACCCGGTAATTCATATTGATGAGCAAAATTAGAATCCGTACAGCACCCTTGAACAATAATAATATCTCTTAAATGCACATTTTCTTTAAAAGAACCACATGAACCGATCCTTATAATATTTTCTACATCATACTGACTAAATAATTCATAACTATAAATTCCAATCGATGGCATCCCCATTCCCGAACCCATGATTGATACTTCTTTTCCTTTATAAGTTCCCGTATATCCGAACATATTACGAACTGTATTAAACTGTTTTACATTCTCTAAATAAGTTTCTGCTAAAAATTTTGCTCTTAAAGGATCTCCCGGCATCAATACTGTTTTTGCTATTTCTCCTTTGGTCGCTTGATTATGTGGTGTGGCCATATTTATTCCTCCTTTACCTTTCCATCTCTTAAATAATAATACGTATCAATCTCTCCAGGTTCATTTAATTCTTCACCTTTTATTGCTGCTATTAGATTTTCTAAATAATCATCAACATCACTAACTCCTAATTGAGCATAATATCCCTCAAGAACTAAAAAAGGACCAAATCCATAATCATCTTGATTAAAATCAATAATGCTATTGATTACTTCATCATAGGCAGCCTTTACTTCTGTAAGAGTCTCTGTATCATCCATATCATATTCAATAATTTTCATATGATCACCAAACTCTTCTTTTATTAAAGGTAAACCATTTTTTGTGAAGTTCTCACAATTAGGACACCCTTCTAAATAAAAGTACTGTAATGTATATGTTTCTGTATAAACATTCTTTTCCTTTTTTTGACAACCAAATAAACTTACAGTGAGTACCAAGGTTATCATGATTTTAAATATTTTTTTCATATTACACCTCACTCGTTATTATAACCCAAAATTATCTAAATGTATACTAATGCAAAAAGCATCTACTCATTAAGAATAGATACTTTTTTAATTATCTTTAAAATAATAGTATTTTTCGATTTTTTCTGGTGCCATCAATTTCTCACCACTAACTGCTCTAATTAAATTATTTAAAAATTTTTCAATATCATAAACTCCTAATTGAGCATAATGATTCTCGAGGACTAAAAACGGCCCAACACCATATTGATCATAATCAAAATCCTGAAGCTGTTCAAGATCATGATCATAAGCTTTTTTAACTTTATCAAACGAAGTTGCATCATCCATATTATATTTAACGATCTTCATATGTTTTCCAAATTCTTTTTCGATTAGAGGAATCCCTTTTTTTGTAAAAAATTCACAATTAGCACAACCTTCAATATAATAATACCGCAAAGTATATGTTTCATGATACTTATCTTGACATCCTAGTAAACTAGTAACAAAGATAACAATCACTAATATCTTTAATATTTTTTTCATTGCTCATTATCATCAAAACTCTTTTTCTGTCATAATTTTACAACTAATCAAATACGATATTATCCCCGCACCAGCAACCATTAAGAGTAAAATCATCAACAACCCGCTTAATCCAATCGTGCTTAATGCATCAATCATCGCAAATACATCAATTCCAAAATTTGAAAGAACTGACACAACTAAATAGCCAATTGCAAAAGCACCACCCATAACTAACAGCATTGCTACATTTCCTTTACTTTGACCAAATTTAAGTTGAACTGGAATTATTATTAAGACCATCATTAATGCCACTAACAAGATCATTGCCGCAGTTAAAAACCACTCCAAAATAATAACCTCAGTTCCTTGAATAAAAACAACCACTATCGATAAAATTGTAGCTGCCAGCCATGCCCCGGTCGCCAAAGTAGCTGCAAATAAATATTTTTCTTTGACATATCCAGTTCTTGTCACTGGTAAAGTAAAGAGAAACGCATTACCATTATTAAATTCATCATAACTAATACTGCTTATAACGAACATTGCGGCAATAAAAGTAGCATAACTAATTACAAAAAATATATTTGTCTGGGTAACCGCAAAAAATATTGCCATTGCTGCAATTACGATAAAAAACATCTTTTGATTCATCATTAATTTAAAATCTTTAATATATAGGCCTTTCATTATTTTTCACCCCTAATCATTAATGTCATTACCTCATCAATACTACTTTTTTCAATAACCACGTCAGGATAATTTTCTAAATAAAATTGTTTCTGATTAGTTAAACAGCGGTATCCAAAACTTTCTTTCTTTTGACAAAGCAAATATTGTTTATCTAATTCATAAAACTGTTCCTCATCAACTTTCAAAATCGCATAGTCACTTAATAATACATCTGTTTCTTCATGCATAACAATTTTACCCTGATCAATCATATATAAATCATCACATAGTCCTTCTAAATCACTGGAAATATGAGAACTAATAATGATTGCACAATCTTCATTTTGTTCCATATAATCACGAAGCATATCCAGCAATTCATCTCGCACAATAACATCTAAGCCTGCTGTTGGCTCATCTAAAATCAATAACTTACTTTGGTGTGATAAAGCAATCAAAACTTTTAATTTTACTTTCATTCCCGTTGAAAATTCTTTGATTTGTTTGTTTAATGGTAATTCAAAATGACGAACTCTTTCAATAAACATCTGTTTATCAAAATGACGATACAGTGATTCCATAATAGGGATGATATCTTCAATCCTCAGATATTCACTAAATCCCGAATCCGATAACACGACCCCAATATTTTGTTTATCTTCTATACTTAATCTTTTAATATCTTTGCTAAATAATTTAACAGTCCCACTATCTACTGAAATCAGACCCAAAACAGCTTTAAAAGTAGTACTTTTACCAGCACCATTTTGTCCGATCAGCCCAGTAACACAACCAGCCTTAACTTCTAAAGAACAATTAAGCTTAAAACGTCCATAATCTTTTTGCACATTAATTAGTTCTAACATATCTTATTCCTCCATAATCAAATTAAATAAAGCTTTTATCTCATCGTCGTTCATCCCGTAACGTCTTCCTTTATCAATGGTACTTTCCAGTTCAGTTTCGACTTCTTTGCGCCGCTCCTCCAACAACAACTCTTGATTCGCCCCCTTTACATAAGTACCTTTGCCATGAATCGTTGCTGTAAATCCTTCTGCTTCAAGATGATCATACGCCTTTTTAACTGTTAATGCGCTTATCTTTAATTCTTTTGATAACGCACGAACTGATGGTAATACATCATTTTCATGCAATTGACCATTTATGATTTGAGCTTTTATTTGTTCAACAAGTTGTTCATAGATTGGCTGCATCGATGAATTATTTATGATAATCTTCATCTTCTCCCTCCTCTTCACAAACAGTATATAACAGCGTATAACTGATTGTCAACTGTTATATGCTGTTATAAAAAAAGATAAGGACCCACAATGTGAGTCCTTATCGCAAGGAGAGAGAGTTTTATCTAACAATCACAAAATTTTCTTTTTCTTGATCCAATCCATCCTAATCCAGCTAATACAAGTATACCAAACATACCCGTGATATTTACATCATCACTAGTCTTAGCTGCTTCAACTACTTGTCCTGGAATAGTCTGTTGACCACTATTATCTGATGGTATTTGCTCATCAGGATCAACTGGTTTAACATCTGGTTCGATGTCCTTAACTTCAACCGTTCTTCTAAATTCTACTTCATTACCTAAAGCATCAGTTATTCTGTAAATAACTTCATAACTTCCCGCTTTACTTGTATCAACACCATCACTAATTACAATAATATTTTTAGTAATATCCGTACCATCAACATCTAAAACTTGTATACCAGCTAATGGATCAAATTTATCGCCAACTGTTAATACTTTATCTTCAACAATTAATTTTGCAGGTTCAACTACTTTAACTGTAAATTCTTTACTTGTTTCATTACCAGCTTCATCACTTACAGTCACTGTAATCGTATAAGTTCCTGCAACATTGTAATTATATTCGCCACTAATTGTTACTTTATCTAATAAATCACCATCAACATCATCAGTAACTATTAATCCTAGTAAATCTTTAATATCTGTTGCATCATTTACATAGATAACTGCATCATTACCCGTAATTTCTGGAGCAGTGACATCCTGTTCCCCTTTAAATGTTAATTGGAAATTACGATAATTAAAGCCGTCTAGATCATCATAAATACGAATAAATTGTTTACCAGCTTCTAATTTAATTTGAATCGTGTCACTATCTTTCCAATTTGACCAGCCACCAGAATTCTTTAAAGTAACTTCACCCAAAGTAGCAGTTATTTTTCCATCTACTGTCATGATAACAGCTTTAGTATCGCCACCGCAATCATGACTATAATTAACCTTTACATCGTATAATCCTGCCGTCTTTACATCAAGATAATAATCTTGATAAGCTCCTGCAGATCCAAAACCAATATTTTTAGTTGTTGAACCTTCAATCCCCCAACCAATTTCTTTAGAACCATCAACTACCTTGTCAGCCGTTATCGTCGTTGTTTGATCAAGCGTATCACTAACTTCAATTGCTTGAGTTAATTTTTCGATTTTTAAATTAGTTAATTCAAAACCAGCACTATTAACTTCAAATCTTAAAGTCTGTTCACCAGCTTTTAAATTCAACATCTGTGCATAACCTTGTGCATTTCCCCAATATTTACCAAAAGAAACACTGCCAAGATTATCAGTAGCCAATCCTAAACCACCACTTAGTTTTAAACCATTAGTAATTGCTTCACTATCTTTAATCTTATATGTCAATACATAATTTCCTTCTTCTTTAATATTCAAATAGAAGTCAATATAATCTCCCTTAGCACCATTAACCAAAGTACCTTTTTTACGATATGCATCACTTTCTTTTAATCCTACCGCAACATCACCAACATCAATACTATCTGGTAGATTATTTGTTTTTAATAATTTAAGATTTGCTGTTAAATCGACGTTGCCATCGCTATAACCGTTTGATTTTATACTAATTGTCCCTGCAACATCTTCATAATTAGTATTTTTACGTTCTAATGTTACTGTTACTTTGTTTCCATCAGCACTTACTTTTATCGCTTTAACAGTCATATAATTAGCTGCTTCTTCACTTAAAACAAGATCATTTACTTTTAAATCTTGATTGAATTTTCCGCCTTCAATCATTAAATCAAATTCAGTTGTTCCAAAAGCAAGATCACCAATATCTAATAATGTTTCGTCATCATCAACTGCAGCAATCATTACACTATCACTCAAACTATAACCAGTATCACCAATCTCACCAGCATCAACTTTAACAGTCACTGTAAGATTACTATCATAATCTACAACTTCATTACCTTTTAATATAATTACTGCTTTTGTATCATTTATTCTCTTTAAAGAATAAGTAATACCTGCAGGCAATCCTTCAACCACCCAATTAGCTTGATTTAAATCAGTTTCAAATTTTCCATCTTTTAAATTAACAGTAATTTCTTTACCAGCTAATTTACCTTCTTCTAATTCATCACTAGAAATTTGAATATATGAGCCAAACGATAATGCTTTCAAGTTAAAACTTACACCACTTTGTGGGACAAAACTAATTTGGCTTTCACCTTCAGGCAGATTAATCTCTACTACCCCAGTACTGTAAGTGCTATCGTTACCAGTACTAGAGAGTGTTGCTTCACCAATTGAAGCAGAGATACCATTTTGAATTAAATCCATCCAAAATTTTGCTTCTCCATCACTAGCATAGTTCATCTTCATTTGATAAGTGCCAGCTTTTTGTACATTAACCCGATAATTAACTCGGTCGTACTCACCAAAGAAACCAATATTTCCATCTTCTACAATAATTCTTTCACCGTAACAGTAATCTGTAGCACTAATGTACCCAGGCACATCATGGCTGTATTTTGTCTTATTGATCTTAATTTCACTTAGATTCATACCGCCATCTGGCAATTCGATCGTTAGAGTTTGAATTCCTTTTTCCAGATTTGCTTGAGCTTGGATATAACGGTAATCTTGCCATTCACCACCCCAGAAATTAAATCTTTGTGCCACAGTAGTACCAACAACTGTATCACCTGATTTAACGTTTACTGTTTTATTTTCCCAATCTTCACCAGAAGCAACTTTAATCATAACATTATATGTTCCGGCTTCTTTTACATCAACCAAATAATCTATACTCGCATTTTTATTTACATAATCAATAATATGGTCTGTTGTATTAATATTAGCATTAGTAGCTGAACTACATTTATCAGCTGTGAATGTTCCTGGAACATCTAATGCATTTATTTCAATATCACTACCATCCCAAATATATGTTGCAACATTACCAGCCGGTAATACCGCATTAAATTGAGCACCCTTCATCATTACTTTGAATTTTTGATCAGTACCACTTCGGTTTGCAACAATCATAACAATTTTTCCTGTTTCAGGATCTTTAAACGCAACGTTTGTTACAGTTGAACTAGAACCATTATTTGTATCAACACGGACATATCCCGGTTTTACATATTTAGTAAATTGCGACATGATATATACTTCTGGAGTAGCCCAATATCTTTGAGGATTATTAGCATCCTGCACAAATAACGTTGGATCTGGAGTTCCAACCCAATGATGAGTTCCAACATTACTATCTAACATCGTAACCCAGCTATTATAACTTTCAGAACCGTTTCTTAACCAAGTAATAATATCATTAGCACCACTAGTACCCCATACTGATCTTTCCGTTAAGTTCATACTTAATTGATCTTTATATCTATCATAGAAAGAACCCATTGTTGAAGCATTACCACCATAAGGATGGAATGCAATACCATCAATATTTAATTGATCACCAGCTTCTTTAAAGAAATCAGCCATAAATTTATCAGCACCATCAAAATTATGATCAAACGCCCATAGTTTAACTTCTTTTTCATTATCCTTTAACACAGTGCTTTTCGCTAATTCAGCTTTGATTGCTTTAGCAATTTTTGCTTCTTGGGTTCCTGTCATTGCACAACTAGGATAATTAATTTCTAATAATGGCTCATTCTGAATCGTCATTGCATAGATAGGAATACCACATTTTTGATATTCTTCAACATAACGAACCATATATTTAGCTAAATCATCAATATAATCATCATTTAATTTACCACCCTTCAATAATAATTCATTATCCTCATATGAATTACTACTTGAAGTAGGTAACTTCATCCACCCTGGTGGTGTCCAAGATGAAGCAAAGAATTTCAGATTATCTTCTACTCCTAATTCTTTTGCGATAGCCTGCATCTCATTAATAACTTTAATAATTCCTAAATCTTTATCTTTTTGAATACTAAATCCTTTACCAGTAACATTATTCCAATCTGGTTTACCATCTAATTCTTTTCCTGTACCATCATAATAAGTGTAGAAGTCTTGTGCCGTAAAATCTGATGTTCCCACTGTTACCCGCATTAACGACATTCCCATACCATTAACAGGATCTAATAATCTTCTTAAGAAAGCTTGACGATTTTCATCAGTCATCTTTAATAAATTGTAAATTGTTGATTCTTCAATTGAAGTTCCCATTCCTAAAACACTTTGATATGTTTTTTGGTCATTTACAACAATTGTTGTTTGACTAGAATCATCTGCAACACGTAAATCAAGAGGATCTTTTGTTGCATTTTTATTAGAAATCTCAAATTCACCTTTATACCAAGCCATATCTTGTGAATTTTCAGAAGAAGACATGCTTACTTCAACTGCTCCTTCTTGTAACATTGCTCCAGTTCCCTCATTTGTTACTTCATCAGGAATGATTGGACCAACATAATCACCAGCTTTTTCAAAAATATAATAATCAATATTAAAATCTTTATCGCGTGCTACAAGTTTAAGTTCGTGTATCCCCGCTTTTAAACTAACCAAAGCTGTCATCTCTTGAGCTGTGAACTTAGTCCAGCTGCCCGTTGAAACAATTGGTGTACTTTTCTTTTCTAGTACCAATTCATCATCTAAATATAATTCAAATGCTCCATCAATTGTCGCTGCATATTCACGTGCTGCTTGAACAGTTAATTTATATGCTGCTTGTTCTGGCACATTAATTTTATAAGTCATATGCCGTCCATCTTGTAAATACCCTACAGTTGTACCATTATTTTCTAACTTAATTTCACTGTGTGCATCCACAAACGCCTCGGCTTCTAATTTTCCATTAGTTTTCGCTAAATCTATCACATTAGGATCAGCTGGTGCTGTAAAATCACCGGTTTTTTGAGCTTTTTTCAATCCATATCCAACCGGATATAATACTTTGCTTGAATCATCATACTTACTAGTAATATCTTGAGGATACCATGTCCAAGTAATTGGATTTGTTCCTACAAAATCTTTATCACCTAATAGTACATCAGCAACCCCATCACCTTCACTACCTGGTAACCATGCATTAACAATCCCTTTGATATGATCATCATTAACATAATCAGCCATTGCAATTGGTCGCCCTGTTGTTAAAACTAAAATAATCGGTAAATCAGGATGACTATTTTCAATCCGTTTAATTGTACTAATATCATTAGCTGGTAATTTTAATTGTCCAGCACTGCGATCACCATTACTTTCAGCATATGGGTCTTCACCAACTACAACTATTGCTGCATCAACTTTATTGTCCGAATTTGTAAATACACCATTAGCATTATAGCTGATTGTTCCACCCTTTTTATCCATCGCTGCTTTTAAACCACTGAAAATAGTTGTACCAGGTGTTGTATTTCCAGTTGCCCCTTGCCAAGTAATTGTCCAACCACCACATTGTTTACCAATGTCATCACCAGCACTACCAGCAACCACGATATTATCCATATCTGCTAAAGCCTGCATCACTGTTTTACCAGCATTAACTTCATCATTTTTTAATAAAACTAAAGATTCGCTAACTGCTTGTTTAGCTAATGCCCGATGTTCACTACCACCAAATTTAGCTTGATCTGCCTCATCAGCATATGCTTTTGAAGGATTATCTAAAAATCCTAATTCTTCTTTAGCAGTTAGAATTCTTGCAACTGCATCATTTAAGCGTTCTTCACTAATTTTTCCTTCATTAACAGCTTCAACTAAAGCATTATATAAATTTTTCCAGCGTGGTGTTGAACCATCTTTTTCTGCTACCATCAAGACGTCAACACCAGCATTGATACAAGCAATTGCCTTATCTTTATAAGTTGCTTGATTCTCAATTTGATCAAGACCGTTATAATCGCTAATAACAATGCCATCAAAACCAAGATTTTCTTTTAATAACGTTGTAACAACGTCCTTATTTCCATGACATCTTTTACCATTGATACTATTATAGGTAACCATAATTGATTTAGTTCCTTGTTTAATAGCTTCTTTATAAGGTGTTAAAAGTTCCTTAACCATTGGATTATTCATATTTGCATTGATTAGATCTTGATAATCAGCATCACTAAGCTCTACATTACCTTGGTTAGCTCCATTAGTAGTTAATCCTTCTCCTAAATAATGTTTTGCTGACGATAGAGTATCACCATCACTTTCAATTCCTTTAATATATGCAGTACCTAAATTAGTTACCCGTTCAACATCATCACCAAAAGTTTCATATGTACGCCCCCAACGTTCGTTATGAGGTACACCTAATGTTGGTGTAAATGTCCAGTTGGCTCCCATTGCTCTAACTTCACTTGCAGTAGCCTCCCCAATTTGTTCAACTAATTGAGTATTATTAGCTGCTGCCAATCCAATGTTATGAGGATAGATAGTCGCTCCATACAAATTGTTATTTCCATGAACCGCATCTATTCCATATAACAATGGAATACCACCACTATCAATTACTGCTTTTTGATAACTATTTGCTGAAGTTACCCAATTACTTAATTCATTTCCACTAGTTGGTGCTGCTCCCCCACCACTAAGAATTGAACCAATCTTATACTCCGCCACTTCAGCTGGAGTGATCCAGCGAGTATCCGCCTGAATCATTTGTGCGACTTTTTCAACCGGTGTCATACTATCAATAATTCTTTGTACTTCGGCTGAAATCTTCGACTCTGCTTTAACCCCAATAGTTGATGAAACAACCATTAGAGCTACTAATGCTCCCTTCAATATTCTCTTCATCTTTTCTCCTCCAAATTTATTGGTACAAATTTATTATATTCCAATGAAGAATTAATGTAAAGCGCTTTCACAATAAAAATAGAATAAATTATATTCATACCAATAAATATTGTGAAACTTGACTAATATGATATAATGAGTTTTGAGGTGATTATATGTTAAAGTATGAAATGATTGTAAATGATCTTCAAAAAAGGATAATGAATGAAGAATTTGAAGAGACTCGAAAATTACCTACTGAAGAAAAACTGATTGAAGAATATGGGGTTAGTCGTAATACAATTCGTAATGCAATTAAAATATTAATGAATTTAGGCATTATTTATCCAGTTCAAGGAAGCGGGATGTTTGTTCGGGCCCCAAAGAAAAAAGGAACAGTGTATCTTAACTCGACCCGTGGGGTGACAATGGATAATCCCGGTAATAAAATCATTAATAAATTATTAGATATTCAAATAGTTGAAGCTGATGAAAAGTTAAGTGAACAGATGAACTGCAAAGTTGGAACTCCAGTTTATTACTTAAAGCGTCTTCGTATTGTCGACGGTATCCCATATGCTTTAGAGCGAACATATTATAATAAGGAAATCGTACCCTATTTAGGTAAGGAAATTGCTGAAGGATCAATTTTTAATTATTTAAAAGATGATTTAAAAATCTCTTTTGGTTTTGCTGATAAATATCTAACTGCAATAAAATTAAGCAAAGAAGATGCTGCTTTACTAGAACTTGAAGAAAATGATCCAGCCATTATGATCAATGATAATATTCATTTATCAAACGGACAGTTATTTAACACTTCAAATATCATTTATAATTATCAAACTACTAATTTCTATAGTGTTGCTAAATAGCAGAAATAACTGCTATTTTTTATTTCAATAATTTTGTTGAATAAAAATAATTTTTATAATATAATAGTAATAGAAAGGGTGATACTTATGGAATTTGAATGGTCAACTAATGATATTGCTAAAAAAACAGTTACTATCTACAGCACCAATCTAACATTAAATAAAGCAGCCTGTCGGCACTTTGAAGAAGTAGATTTTGTTTTATTAGGAATCGATCGAAATAAAAATGTTTTGGGAATTAAGCCAGTTGGTAAAAAAGAAATAAATGATGCGTTATATCCAGAAGATCAATTGCATAGAATTTCCATTGGAAAAAGCTACGGACGAATTTCAAATAAAAACTTTATTAGTGAACTATCAAAAGAATATAATTTAGATTTAGACAATAACAACTGTGTAAAGTATACTGCTAAGTTTGATGTAATACATCAGATTCTGTTAGTGGATCTTTAAGGAGGGGGATTATAAATGATACCTATTTGGTTAGGCATTATCATCGTAGCAATAATTGTTGAAATTATTACTATTGATCTAGTAAGCATCTGGTTTGCTGCAGGTGGTGTTGTTGCCCTAATTGCTGATTTATTAGGGGCTAGCCAAGCAATTCAAATTGCCTTGTTTGTAATTGTCACAACGATCGCAATCTTTGTTACAAGACCTATTGCTAAAAAATATTTAAGAACAAATATTGAAAAAACCAATTACGATCGTGTAATTGGTAAGCATGGGCTTGTAACTAAGACGATTACTGCAGATACTAAAGGTGAAGTAAAAGTTATGTCAACATCATGGCTAGCTGCAAGTGTTGATAATAACACTATTAACGAGGGTGAGTACTGCGAAATCATGGCAATCGAAGGAGCTCACTTAGTTGTTAAAAAAATAGAAGAATAGAGAGGGAAATATTATGGACGGAATTGTCGCTATTGTATTATGGGTTTTTCTAGGAATTATTGTAATTACGATCATTGCTTCAACAATTAGAATTGTTCCACAATCACGGGCATATGTCGTAGAAAGAATCGGAGCATATAATCGTACATGTAATGTTGGATTGCACATCTTGATTCCTTTCTTTGATCGAGTTGCCAATAAAGTTTCATTAAAAGAACAAGTTGTTGACTTCGCACCACAACCAGTTATCACTAAAGATAACGTCACGATGCAGATCGATACTGTTGTTTATTATCAAATCACTGATCCAAAACTATTTACTTATGGTGTGGATCGACCAATCAACGCAATCGAGAATTTAACAGCAACTACATTAAGAAATATTATTGGGGATTTAGAATTAGATGAAACTTTGACATCAAGAGATATTATTAACTCAAGAATGCGTAGTATTCTTGATGAGGCTACTGATCCATGGGGAATCAAAGTACATCGTGTTGAAGTTAAAAACATTATTCCACCTCGGGATATTCAAGAAGCAATGGAAAAACAAATGCGAGCTGAACGCGAAAGACGTGAAGCAATCTTACAAGCAGAAGGAAAAAAGACTGCTGCTATCTTAAATGCTGAAGGTGATAAAGAATCAATGATTTTACGTGCAACAGCAGATAAAGAAGCTAAAATTGCAATTGCTGAAGGAGAAGCAGAAGCATTAAGATTAGTTTATGAAGCCCAAGCCAAAGGTATCACATATATTAATCAAGCAAACCCAGACAGTGCATATGTAACATTACAAGGGTTTAAAGCCTTAGAAGAGTTATCTAAAGGTGAAGCCACAAAAATTATTATTCCTAGTGAGATTCAAGGTATTGCCGGTTTAGCTAGTTCTTTAAAAGAATTAGTAACTGATAAACCAAAAAAAGATTAATTAAACATTGTGGACGTCATATTACTGACGTCCTTTAAAACATTTATAAGCTATTTATTTCTTAACAAAAAGCAGCTATATAAATAATATAGCTGCTATAAAACTATTTAACTGTAATAATAACTCTTTGACAATGTTTCAACTGATGTTTACCATTATCTTGAACTTCTACGACCACATGAATAGTATCGCCATTTTCAGCATCCTTCGGTACCTCGTAATTCTTCGTAAAGCTCACCATCAATAACTTTACCATCTCCCATCAAAGCATAATTAGCCATTAAAGGGCCTTTATCTTTAACTAAATTTTCATAACTCTTAAAGTTTCATTTAATCATCCTCTTTACATCTATCCTTTCTCTTGTGAATATTCTAAGTATCTCAAAAATAAAAAATCTGAAATAATAAAGAAGTGGGCGGTACTACCATAAAGAATATCTGACATCCCTACTTTAAACGTTTCATATCTAAAAGTAATCATATCATCACAATACTTTGATAATAAAGTATTTCCAACCTTAGCAATTCCAATTCTTGGAATATGTAACCCTCGTAAAGCGCGTGCTAAAGTTACTGCTGTTTCATTATCGCCCGATAATGAAATAATAATAAACAAATCATTTTTAGTTACATTATTTAAGATTGTATCGATTTCCGTTCCGTTACCTACAGCATGAAAAACCTTGTTTGTATAAAGAAAAACCCGCCGCAGTTCACCGGCCATATTTGCTTGAACAACTCCAGTTCCATAAACAAAAACTCGTTCAGCTTTTTCAATCATTTCCATGATATTAGTTAAATCTCGATTTTTCATTCGTTCCATTGTTTCAATAAATTCATGATAAGTATCGTCTATAATTCGTGGTTTGAAATTTGGCTTTTGCGCCAAGTCCCATTTCAAATGCACCTTCAATTCACTAAACCCCTCAAGCCCCAGCTTTTTTGTAAAGCGTAAAATACTAGTATGCGATACATTGCAATTACGTGCTAGATCTTTAATCGAAATTCTTTGACATTCCCGTTTATGATGTAAAATATATTGCCAGATATATAAGTCATTTTCATTCAATTGATGGTAATTATCTTCTACTAATTTATCTAATGTCATTATTCATTTCCTCTACTTTTAGCATATTCAATATAATTGGCAATAATAAAATCAATTAAAATAAAATAGTTCCCCACCAGATCTTCACGACGCCCTTGATTTGTCATGACTGGTAATGTCTTTACATGCAGACTATAATCGGCCACATGAGATAAAGTACAATCATTATTAGCAATAATAGCCACAACAATGACTCCCTTAGCTTTTAAACGATAAACATAATCTAATAAGCGTTGATTTTCACCAGCATAAGAAATAGCAATAAAAACATCATTACTACCAAACAAATTAATATAAGCCTCAAAATCTGCTAATACATCAATGTCTAAAAATAACTTATTCACCATTGAAAATGAACGTTTTAAATGTTGCGCTGTATTATCTTGAATTACCCCAGTTCCATAAACATAAAGATTTTTAGCTTCATAAATACTTTGTACAATTTCTTTATAATGATAATCCCGATATTGTTCTAAAGTTTCTATATAATGATTAAAGATATTATCTGTTAAAGCATTTTTATCATTTTTTTGATTATCGATCCGTAAAAAAACTTTAAATTCAGCGTATCCTTTTAAACCCAGACGCTTAGAAAAGCGTAAAATAGTACTTCGTGAAACACTACATCTTAAAGCTAGTTCATCAATCGATAAACGCTCACACTCTTTACGATGATGAATAATATAATTCCATATATATAAATCATTATCATTAAGTTGTTGATAATTCCTATTAACTAGTTCTTCTAATTTCATATCATACCTCTACATGTATTATTATAACAATATTTTAAGTAAAACAAAATCAATAACTAAATTAGAAAAAATTTATCACAGTAAAGAAAAACCACATCAATTTGATGTGATTTTATTTGTATTCGATTAAAGGAGATTCTATTATATGAACATTTTCATTAATATTATATTTTGTGATTTCATGACCACCATTTTCAACAATAACTAACATTGTTATATCATTGATTCCTTTAGTCACAAAATCTGTTTTATCATAAGAAATTAATAATTCACCAGTTTCTACACTGTCACCGGCAGATACATGAGTGGCAAAACCCTCACCCATTAAATTAACAGTGTCTAAGCCAACATGAATTAATAACTCCATACCATCTTCGGTTTCAATCCCCAAAGCATGTTTCGTATTATCCATCACCATTGAGATTTTCCCATTACATGGCGCATAAATTTTACCATCATCTGGAATTACAGCAATTCCATCACCCATCATTTTTGTTGAAAAAACTTCATCTGGTACATCTTCAATGGCTACACTTTTTCCGTTAGCCATTGAAGATAGTACTTTATTTTGTTTTTCTTTCTTTTTAAATAGTTTTAACATCTTATTTCAATTCAGGCCAGAAATCTTTATTCG
>NZ_JAHPYJ010000033.1:0-24948 GCF_019041935.1 Erysipelatoclostridium sp. MSK.7.34 | reverse complement strand
TTAACTACAGGAGCTAATATCATGGGTGCTGTATCTCAAGCAATTGCAATCGTAGTATCTATCTTAGTATACGTACCATTCTTAATTGCTTATGAAAGATATCAAAACAAACAAGCTGCAGAAGCTGCAGAATAATTCAACAAACTTGTTTGATAATCGAAAGACGGGTTTCCCGTCTTTCTTTATTTAATAATATAGTAACTATAAGTTATCAATGATTGATAATTTATAATTGTTATAGTATTTAAGATACGTTATAATGATGAAGTTGAGGAAAAAGAGAGGTTATTATGAAAGAAAAAGAGTTTAAAATTAAATTGAATCCCGCAATACTATACTTTGAAATCTTTTATATGGTATATGTAGTTTATTTATTTATAATTGGACAAATGGTACCTGCGATAGTGTGTGCTATTTGTGGATTATTAATTATTGCATATTTTTCTTTATGGCGACCATATAAATATACAATTAATCGTAGAACATTGATAATTAATCGCCGTGTTGGTAAAGATAAAGAAATTAATATTATGACATGTGAAACAATTTGTGATCCTGTACCAAAGATGACAAAACTTATAACTAGTCCACGGGCATTAGAAATTTATGCTGAAAATAAAAAAAGATTTGTTGTAACACCAAAAGATAGAATGGGATTTATTGAAGCGGTTGTAGCTGCTAATAAAAGAATTCATGTGCAATGTACTGAATATGCAGCTACTCATAGATCATATGAAAAGAAACGCAAAAGAGCTTTGAAAGAAGAAGCTAAAAAAGCAAATATGGATGCTGAATAAGCATCTTTTTCTTTTGTAAAAATGGAATATTACTTAGTTGTAATAAGTATCTTTAAGTAAACAGTTATAAATAATTTATCATTTTAATAAAGAATTAACAAAATGATAAAAAAATATCATATAGATATTGACACCTAAATAAAGTAACTGTATAATAACGGCATATAAACATATATTAAGTGTATGGTTATGTGTTGTTTAGAAACTAACAAGGGGGAACTTAGAATGGAAATGAATAAGTTATTAGAAGATTACGGATGCTTGGCATTTAGTGATGATGTAATGAAAGAACGGATTCCTAAATCTATTTACAAGGCATTCCATGAGTCTTTAGATAATGGTGAAGAATTATCTAAAGAATGCGCAACAGTAATTGCTAATGCAATGAAAATCTGGGCATTAGAAAATGGTGCAACACATTTTACCCATTGGTTTATGCCAATGACTGGTTTGACAGCTGAAAAACATGATGCTTTTTTGGAACCTGACGGTTGTAAAGCAGTATTAGAATTTAGTGGAAAAACATTAAGAAAAGGTGAACCTGATGCATCGTCTTTCCCGTCTGGAGGATTACGGGCAACATTTGAAGCGAGAGGCTATACTGCATGGGATTGTACATCACCGGCATTTGTTAAAGATGGATCTTTATATATTCCAACTTTGTTTTGTTCATATACTGGAGAAGCATTAGATAAAAAGACACCGTTGTTACGATCTTGTGATGCATTATCTAAAGCTGCATGTCGATTATTGCCTTTGCTTGGTGAAAAAGGAATTACTAAAGTTACTGCATCTGTTGGGGCTGAACAAGAATATTTCTTAGTTGATGATAAATATTACCAAGAAAGAATGGATTTAAAGTTAACTGGACGTACTCTATTTGGGGCAATGGCGCCGAAAGGACAAGAATTAGAAGATCATTACTTTGGTAGTCTTAAACGTAAAGTGTCTGCCTTTATGAAAGATTTAGATCATGAATTATGGAAATATGGAATTCCTTCAAAAACAAAACATAATGAAGTTGCACCGGCACAACATGAAGTAGCATGCGTATATTCAAAAGTAAATATTACTACTGATAATAACCATTTATTAATGCAAATTATGCAAGATATTGCTAAAAAGCATGGTTTACGCTGCTTATTACATGAAAAGCCATTTGCTGGGGTAAATGGTTCTGGTAAACATGATAACTGGTCAGTCATTACTAATACAGGTATTAATTTATTCAATCCAGGTGCTAATCCTGCTGAAAATAAACCATTTATTGCAACGCTTGCATGTACGATTAAAGCTGTTGATGATTATGCTGATTTATTACGGATGAGTATTGCCAGTGCTGGAAACGATCACCGTTTAGGAGCAAATGAAGCACCACCTGCAATTATTTCTATGTTCTTAGGGGAAGAGTTAGATGCTCTTTTAGCAGAAATTTGTGAAGGTAAGAAAACTAGCAAATCTGATGCGGCACGTTTTGCCACTGGAGTATCAGTAGTACCAACTTTCTCAAAAGACAATACAGACCGTAATCGTACATCACCATTTGCGTTTACTGGAAATAAGTTTGAATTTAGAGCAGTTGGTTCAAGCCAATCTGTTGCTGGACCAAATACTATTTTAAATGCAATTTTAGCTGACGCAATGGAAAAAATGGCTGATGAAATTGAATCAGGCAAATCATTTGAAGATGTAGTTAAAGAATTTGTTTTAGCTCATAAACGAATTATTTTTAATGGCGATGGATATTCAGCAGAATGGGAAGAAGAAGCAGCAAAACGTGGACTTCCTAATAATAAAAATACTGTTGATGCTTTAAAATGTTTGAAAGAAGAAAAGAATTTAGAGATGTTAGATCGTTTAGGGGTTTATAGTAGAGTTGAATTAGGATCTCGTTATGAGATATTACTAGAAAACTATATTAAAACTATTCAGGTTGAGGGGTTAACAGCGTTAAAAATGGCCAAATCTCAAATTTATCCAGCAGTTTGTGATTATTTATCAAAAGTATCTTCTGAAGTGATTGCTGCTAAGGAAGCAGGTTTAGATGTTGATTTCTTAGTTGATGATGCTAATGCTTTAGCTAAATTAGTGAAGACAATGAAAGAACAAATGACAACTTTAGAAACTAATATTGCTGCAGCTCAAGCTTCTGAAGAAGAAATTTTTGAACAGGCAGTTGCATGGCGCGATGATGTTTTTGCAATGATGCAAGCATTGAGAGAAACAGTTGATCAGCTTGAAGAATCTATTGATGCTGAATATTGGCCAATGCCAACATATTTAGATTTATTATTTGGAATTTAATAATATTTCCTTTGGGATTTATATCTCAAAGGATTTTTTTATCTATATAATATATTTTAGTGCTACAAAGTTCAACAATGAGGATGGAGGCAATAATAATTATCAAGTTGGTAATTCTATTTATGCTGATGAGTCATTTGGAGCATGTTAGTGAATTATTATTTGAGGCTGTTCAAATGGTAATTATATGACAATGGAAATGATTTTAAAACACCCAGATTATTTTGCCATAGCTTTCCCAATTTGCGAAGTGTATGAAGATAGTGTAATTACTGATGAACAGATTGAAAGTATTAAAGCTTTCCCAATTTGGTTTACTTATGCTAAAAACGATAGATCCTGCTAAAAATGCTATTTCAACGATCAAAAGATTAATTGCTACAGGTGATGATATTATTATATATAGATTGGTCTTAGTACCTAGTCTAGCAATTCTAGTTTCGATGAAAAGAAAACATTAATTAAAAGAATCTATGGAGTATATATATTCGATACTAAATAGCGTTTTATAAAATTAGTATTTATTGAATTAATAAATATTTGAATAGAATTTCTTGACTATTGTTTTAGACCATAGTGTTTAATAAAAGTGTAAAGGGGGGATAATAATGAAACACGATGTTCTGAACAAAATTAGTCGAGTTATTAATTATGAGGAAAGTGAACGTGTTCGATTAAATGTGTATGTTGACCAGCTAGGTGATCAACAAGAGGAGTATCTTTTGATTGGGGAAGAATTAATCTTAAGACTTGATAATAAAATTAGAAAGATTACATTCGATGAAATCAAAGAGATTAACGTATCGATGTGTTCACGCTTATATAATCCAGGAATTGTGGAGTCTAATCTTGAAAAATTAATAATTAAAAGGTGGACTTATGGTAGTACCTTAGCAGTCGGACAACATCTTAATTATTATGTGGATCTAGATATCATTTTAGATGATGAAAAAATAATGATTGAGGCTTATAGTTTAAAAAATATTGTTTCTATCATAGAGATATTATCAAGTAAAGGAATTACAATTAATGATCCCTTAAAAATAAAAGACATTCTTACTAAAGGTTTGGATGATACAGCATTAGAAAAATACCTTGATAATCATTTTCCTAAGCTCGCTAAAGAATATAATCTTGATAACCCGCGAGGAATAATTATTCCTTAGTAATCTAAAAACCAGATAAAAATCTGGTTTTTTCTTTTCTTAACAAAAAAATTACTTTTTCTTTAGATAAAAAAAGCTAGCATGATAGTAGCTTTTTTTAATATTGCTTATACTAAAAATAAATAAAAAGAGAAAATAAAGTAGAAATACTACAGGAGAGAATATGCTAAGCAAAGTGAATTTTAGGATAAAAACAATATACAATATTTTACGTCCATCAGAAAAAAAGGTAGCTGATTATATATTAAATTATTGTGGAAAGCTAGAAGATTTATCAATGACGTTATTGGCCAAAGAAGTTGCTGTATCGCAGCCAACTGTAATGCGTTTTGTTAAAGCGATAGGCTATGACAGTTTCAAACAATTTAAATTAGAGTTAGCTAAAAATTATGATAAAGAAAATAATATAGATATTTTATATGGTTTTTCAATAAACACCGATGATAAAATTATGGATCTTCCAGGTAAAATTGTAGCTACAGCAACATCGATGCTGGAAAATGCATTAAAATCTCTTTCTTTAGTGAATTATCAAAAAACCGTAGCTTTAATTAATCAAAGTCAGCATATTTCAATATATGCTGTTGAGAATTCAATGGGTGTAGCTCATGATTTAATGACTAAATTAATATATTTAGGAAAGAGTGTTACTTGTCATAGTGATTACTATCTCCAAAGTATTGATGCAAGTAATCTGACAAGAGATAGTTTAGCGATTGGAATATCTTATTCAGGAAATTCTAAAAATACAGTCGAAGTCTTGAAGATTGCTAAAGATGCTGGAGCTCAAACGATTGCTATTGTTAATTTTGAAAATACCATGTTAACTCGATATGGTGATATTGTTTTATCAACAAGTAATGATCAGTTTTTGTATGGAGATGCAATTTTTTCACGAACTGCTCAAATTGCATTAGTCGATATGATCTATATGGGTGTGATTATCAGTGATTATGATAATTACACTAAAAAACTAGATCACTATAGTAGATTAATTAAACATCGTGGATATCAAAAAGAGGAGCTGTGAATGTAGTTTTTCTACATCTACCACCTCTTTTTATTAACGCTTTCTTAACCAAGTTTTAAAGAAAAAAGAATAGATAGAAATTTATTTAGTTAGCTATAATGCAGTTGTTCGAGGAGGAAAAAGAATGTTAAAACTAGAAAGGATCGTTAAGTCATTTGATGGTATAAATATTTTAAATAATCTTAGTTTGGAGATACCTAAGGGGCAAATTGTTTCAATTTTAGGACCTTCAGGAAGTGGGAAAACTACTTTATTAAATCTTATTTTAGGAATTAGTGAGGTTGATAGTGGACGAATTATTTTTGAAAATGAGGATTTAACTTATGTTCCAATGGAAAAAAGAGGCTTTAATATTGTCTTTCAAGATTATGCTTTGTTTCCTAATTTAAATGCCTATGAAAATATAACGTATGGTTTAAAGAACAAACCGGATATTTCAACTAAAGAAGAAGTAGATGAGCTGATACACTTGTTAGGATTGGAGAAGCATTTAGATAAAAAGATTGATCAATTATCAGGAGGACAAAAACAACGGGTTGCATTGGCTCGAACAATGGTAATGAAACCTAAGATTCTTCTTTTAGATGAACCGTTAAGCGCTTTGGATGGAGTAATCAAGGAATCTATTAAAGAGCGAATTAAGATTATTGCTAAGGAGTACAATTTAACTACTATTATTGTTACTCATGATCCAGAGGAAGCATTAACATTATCAGATCAAGTTTTGATTATTAATGAAGGAAAAATATCTCAGTTTGGTAAACCAGAGGAAATTATTAATCATCCAAGTTGTGATTTTGTTCAAGACTTCATTTTAAATCAGCTGGAAATAAAAAGAAGAAATATTATGACTTTGTTTAGTCCGGTGGTATAAAGAAATGAATAAAAATCGAGAAATCAAGTTTATTTATATAATTGTTATTGCTGTTTTTGGGATATTTCTGTTATTACCAATTGGGTCACTGTTAATACAATCCTTCTATAATAATGGAGGTTTAACGTTAAATAATTATTTACAAACTTATCAAACAACAGGATTTATGCATGCTTTAAAAAATAGTTTTGTTGTTTCTGGAGTGAGTGCTCTAGTAACAGTAATACTGGCATTTATTGTTGCTTACACTTTAAATTATACGAATATATTTAAAGGGTTGAAAAGGATAATTAATAATGTTTCGATGCTGCCAATGTTGTTGCCGACCATTACTTATGGATTTGCAATTATCTATTCGTTTGGAAAACAAGGGTTGTGGACAAAGTTATTTGGTTTTCAATTATTTGATATATATGGTTTTAAGGGATTGATGCTAGGGTATGTTATATATACTTTTCCGATTGCTTTTATGTTAATTAATAACGCTATTAGTTACATTGATAAAAAATTTATTATTGTTTCCAAATTAATGAAAGATAGTGAATTTAGGACATTAATGATTACTTTGATTCGACCTTTATTAGGAACTTTGGTTGCAGCCTTTATTCAGTCATTCTTTCTAAGTTTTACAGATTTTGGGATTCCTGCATCGGTGGGTGGAAAGTATGATGTTGTTGCTAGTGTACTTTACAATAAGATGTTGGGAAGTATTCCAAATTTTGCAGGTGGGGCAGTTGTTGCAATGACAATGCTGATTCCTTCAATCATCAGTATTATTTTATTGCATCGGCTTGAAAAATATAATATTCGTTATAATAAAATCTCTACGATTGAAATCAAACAGAATCGTTTTCGTGATTGGTTTTGGGGGACATTGAGCATAACGATTAATGTAATTATTATTGCTGTCTTTATAGTAATTATAATTGTGCCGTTTGTTGGAGAGTGGCCATATCGAATTAGTTTTACTTTTCAAAATGTTATTAATGTTTTTAGTGATGCAACATTGCTAGGGGTAATAAAAAATTCATTAATCACTGCAATCTTTACAGCATTACTAGGAACACTTGTCGTATATGGAGCAGCGCTGGCTAGTGCCCGGAGCACTTTAAATAAATTTTTGAAAAAGATAATTGAAAGTATTGCTCTAGCTACTAATACTATTCCTGGTATGGTATTAGGGATAGCATACTTGTTAATGTTCTCTGGGACAGTGCTCCAAAATACTTATATCATCATTATTTTGTGTAATATCGTTCATTTCTTTTCATCGCCATATTTAATGATGAAAAACTCATTGACAAAGATGAATGGTTCATTTGAAACAACTGCGAAACTGATGGGTGATAGCTGGTTTAAAACGGTTATTAGAGTTATTACACCTAATGCAATTTCATCAATTTTAGAAGTATTTAGTTATTATTTTATTAATGCTATGGTCACTGTTAGTGCGGTTATCTTTATTGCTGGGGCGCGGACGATGGTGATGACGACAAAGATCAAAGAGTTACAGCATTTTGCTAAATTTAATGAAATCTTTGTTTTATCAATCTTGATTTTATTAATTAATTTATTAGCTAAAGGAGTATTTAGTTACTTTAGTAAGCAAAGAAGAGAAAGGAAAACATTAAAATGAAAAAGAAATTATTAAAGGGGTTAGTAGTTAGTTCGTTACTTTGTGCTTCACTTTTAACTGGATGTTCTTCATCAAATGATCAGGTTGTTATTTATTCAAATGCCGATGATGAAGCTGTAACGGCAATGAAAAATGCATTAGATAAAAATGGTTATGAGGGACAGTATTTATTTCAGACTTTTGGAACCTCTGAATTAGGAGGTAAGTTATTGGCTGAAGGAACTAATATTGAGGCAGATCTAGTAACAATGAGCTCGTTTTATCTTGATAGTGCTCAAGAACAAAAAAAGATGTTTGTTGATTTAGATTTTGATACTCAAGCATTAGATGAATATCCATCTTATTACACACCGATTACTTCACAAGAAGGGGCTATTATTATTAATACTGAAGAATTAAAAGCAAATAGTCTTGAAACACCAACCTGTTTAAAAGATTTAGCTAAGCCAGAATACAAAGATATGATCTCAGTTACGGATATAGCATCTTCATCAACAGCATGGTTATTAATTCAGGCATTAGTAAGTGAATATGGCGAAGATGGAGCAAAGGAAGTATTAAAAGGAATTTATGATAATGCCGGAGCACATATCGAAGATTCAGGATCAGGCCCAATTAAAAAAGTTCGAGCTGGAGAAGTAGCGATTGGCTTTGGTCTACGTCATCAGGCGGTACGTGATAAAGCTGATGGACTTCCAATCGATTTTGTTGACCCAACAGAGGGAAATTTTAGTTTGACTGAATCAGTTGCAGTCGTAAATAAAGATGGTAGTGAACATCAAAAATTAGCAATGAAGATGGCACAATGTATTATTGAAAGTGGACGTAAAGAGCTGTTAGAAACCTACCCTAATCCCCTTTACCAAGGAGAAACTAGTGATAGTGCAAATAAGTCAGCATATCCAAAAACTTTTAGTGAAAAATTGACTGCCGAATTATTAGAAAAACATCAAAAATTATCAGAAGAATGTAAGTAGGAGAAGAAAATGAAAGATTATAAATTATTAACACCAGGGCCGTTAACAACAACAGCAACAGTAAAGCAAGAAATGTTATTTGATCATTGTACATGGGATGATGACTATAAAAAAATTACTTTAAAAATTAGGGATCAATTATTAGAATTAGCTCATGTAAGAGCTGAGCAATATACTGTAGTACTGATGCAAGGAAGCGGGACTTTTGGAGTAGAGTCAGTAATTACAAGTGTAATTGGCGAAAATGAAAAACTGTTGATTGTCGCTAATGGTGCTTATGGAAAAAGAATGAAAGATATATGTGAGCACGCAAGAATTAATCATGAGATAATTGAGTTTGCTGAAAATGAAAATCCTAGTGCAGTAGCTGTTGCTGAAAAATTAGATGAAGAAAAAGAAATAACTCATGTTGCTATCGTTCATAGTGAGACAACATCTGGGATCTTAAATGATATTGAGAGTGTAGCAAAAGTAGTTAAAGAAAGAAATAAAGTATTTATCGTTGATGCTATGAGTAGTTTTGGTGGTGTTGATATTGAGGTAGGAAAATTAGGGATTGATTTTATTATAAGTAGCGCAAACAAGTGTATTCAAGGAGTTCCTGGTTTTTCATTTGTGATTGCTAATAAAAATTTATTACTAGCTAGTCGAGGTAAAGCAAGAAGTTTATCATTGGATTTATATGATCAATGGGAAACGATGGATAAAGATGGAAAATGGCGTTTTACTTCACCAACCCATGTCGTACTGGCATTTTCAAAAGCGTTAGATGAGATGTTGGAAGAAGGTGGAATAGCTGCTCGAAGTAAACGTTATTATGATAATAATCGTTTGCTAATTGAAAAAATGGCTGAAATGGGAATGAAAAGCTATGTTGATTTAGCTTATCAAGGACCAATTATTACTACTTTCTATTATCCTGAAGGAAAAGAATTTGCTTTTAGTGAGATGTATGATTATATAAAAGCACGTGGTTATGCAATTTATCCAGGAAAGTTAACTACTGCTCAAACATTCAGAATTGGTAATATTGGTGAAATTTATGAAGCAGATATATTAAATTTATGTTCAATTATTAAAGATTTTTTAGCGGAGGTAGCATAATGAGTAGAATTGAAGCAGTAATTTTCGATTGGGCAGGAACTACAATTGATTATGGTTGTTTTGCTCCTGTTCAAGCATTTAAAGATGCTTTTAATAATTATGGATTAGAGCCAACTAATGACCAAATTAGAGAACCAATGGGGATGTTGAAGATTGATCATATTAAAACAATGTTAGAAATGCCAGTATTGAATGAAGCATTTAAGGCTAGATATGATCGTGAATTTAATGAACAGGATATACATAAAATTTATGATTTATTTGAGGCATCATTAATGATAGGTATTACAAAACATACAGATGTTAAGCCGTATGTTTTAGAAACTGTGGCAAAACTAAGAGAATTGGGAATTAAGATTGGCTCAACTACTGGATATACAGATATGATGATGGAGCCAGTATTAAAAAGTGCCAAGGAGCAGGGGTATCAACCTGATTGCTGGTACTCACCTGATGCTACTAATCACTTTGGACGCCCTTATCCTTATATGATTTTTAAAAATATGATTGAACTGCATATAAGCAGTGTAAAAAATGTAATCAAAGTTGGTGATACAATTTCTGATATTCAAGAAGGTGTTAATGCAGGGGTAATCGTAGTTGGTGTCATTGAGGGAAGTTCAACTTTGGGATTGAACGAAGAAGAATTTAATGCTTTAACACCTAAAGAACGGAATCGTGCAATTGAACGGGTTAAAGAAGCATATTTAGATGCTGGTGCTGATTATGTAATTAATAACTTAAGCGAGCTAATTGCACTCATACAAGAAGTAGAGTTATTTTAAAAGGGTAGATTACCCTTTTTCTATTTTTGAAAACGCTTAAAAAATAGGTTGACTAGATTATTGAAACCGCTATAATAATGCCTATACAAAAAAAGCGAGGTACTAATTAAAATGTTTAAGCGGGTAATAGTTTTGGTGTTTGGCGTTGTGGTCGTTGCATGTAGTTCAGCTCTAACTTTGAAAGCGGCCATTGGAGTAGGTGCATGGGATGCTTTGGCACAGACAGGGAGTTTAGTTACAGGGATAGAGGTAGGAACAATTGGTATGTTTTGTAATTTTTTATGTATCTTTGTTCAAGTGGCAATACTTAGAAGAAAATTTAAGCCGATCCAGCTATTACAAATTCCTGTTTGCATCTTATTAGGGCTAATTGTTAACTTCATGTTGTATGAAGTATACAGTAATTTTACGATTAATACATATTGGATGAATGTTGGATTATTAATTTTGGGATATATCGTCAGTGCTTTTGCAGTAGGAATGGTAATGGTTCTAGATATTGTTACATTTGCTTTGGAAGGAGCTTGTATGGCTGTTAGCGGAGTTACTGGAAAGAAATTCCATGTTTTACGGCAAGGGGTTGACGTAGTTTCAATTTTATTAGTAATTATAATTGTAATTATTACTGATGTGCCTTTAGCAGTACGAGAGGGAACTATTATTGGAATGTTTTTATTTGGTCCAATGATGGGGATTTTTATGAAATTGCAAAAACCAGTGTTTAAGAAATTTGGTTTAATTGATTATAATTAGTGATAGTAAACAGTATTATTTGTAATACTGTTTTTAATTAGAAATAATATACCTCATATGTAGTGCCCTCACAAAGTTGAACTTAGGAGAGCACTGCATTAACAGCAATTTAAATAAATTTTTGCAAATCTCCATATGATTTTTCTTCGAAAGCTTTTAATGTTTCCATGAGCTTAATAATATCTTTTTTAGCATGATTGTAATCAGCTATATTACGAATTGCATTGATGATTCCCATCGTACTTCCAATCATCATCATTTCTGCAATATGACTAGTTGATTTATCGGTCAGTGTTTGCATATTGATCATTAAGTAAATACGAATTTTTTCAAAAGAACCAATTCCTCTTTCGTCATATCCATGACTATTTAACTTTTCTTTAGCATCTTTATGGATTTTACAATAGCCTTCATATTTTTCTTTTAAATATCTTTTAAAGTCTTTATCTTCAACGATTTTTTCTAATTGCTCAATCGTTTCAACTCCCATTTGCGAGTTTTGATAAATAAAGTTTAATAATTTTACATTATCATTCATTTTTTCACCCAATAATAGTGTGTGCAGCGAAATATTAAATATGCAAAAGCCTAAGTTTTTTTTTTATTTAGCATATATTAAAATATGGGAGAGGTGAACCATGTATATACCCAATCTTGATCCGTATAGTTTTACTGGAACTGCAGTGATCTTAGGATATCTATTGACAAATGATTTTACTACGAGTGAGCAGGCTGCTTTGGGAGCATGGTTTAATGTTGTAGGTGATATTTTAGCCTCAAACTCTTCTTGGTCAGCTGTCTTAGAAGAACGCTCAACGCCACCGAGTGATGATGACAACGATGATCATCAAAATGATCTTGATGTACTTAATGATGCCATTGATAAGTTAAAAGAAAGTATTGAAAAACTGCAAAATGAAAAGAAGTCTAATGATTAATCAAAATAACTTAAGTAAAGTTATTTGATTAGTTTAGACTTCTTTTTTCTTTGCCATAAAAAGATGATCATAAGCATGATCAAGGCACCAGAAGTGTCAATTAGAACATCTTTAAATTGTCCACTGCGCCCTGGAATAAACAATTGATGAAATTCATCACTACAAGCATAAATAAATGTGACTAATAATGATAATGATAAAGTATGCTTAGATATAACGTTACTTAGTGCATAATAAAGTAAGAGTAATAAGATTGCATATTCACTCATATGAGCGGCTTTTCTAATTATAAAAGTTAATGTATCACGATCAATATTAATAACTTTTAAAATTATTTCAGCAATGAAATTACTTTGATTTGAAGAGTCATTACCATTAGTGTGTGACATTATAAAAATAAAGATCATCCAAATTAGGGCAGGAATAAAATATTTTAATTTTTTCATAATTGTTATTATAGAAGAGAAATGTCGTCTTTACAAATACTTTATTGCAAAAATAAAAAATATTTGCAATTGTATACAATTAGCGTATAATCTTAGTGTATATATCGGATGATAATGGCGAAAGAGATTCTAATTGAACACCGAAGAATTAAAGATTTCAGGTAAAAGGATCGCTATTGGACGAACCTCTGGAGAGACTTATTAAATTAAGCACCGAAGGAGCAAGCCTATTTATAGGTGAAACTCTCAGGTAAAAGGACAGTGGGATGAATAGTTTTTTTCATTATTAATTCCGACTTAATTATTTTAAGAAGGAGTTTTTTTATGCAATTTATTACAAATTTACTTACAAAAATTGATGAGCTTGTATGGGGCTTACCGCTTATTTGTCTATTGTTGGGAACTGGAATTTATTTCACATGCAAGCTAAAACTGTTGCAATTAACGAAATTGAAATTAGCGTTTTCATGTATTTTTAAAAAACAGGATAATGATGAAGGTGATGTATCAAGTTTTCAGGCTCTTTGTACAGCACTATCTTCTACGATCGGGACAGGAAATATTGTTGGAGTAGCTACCGCGATTGCGGCCGGAGGACCAGGAGCATTATTTTGGATGTGGGTATCAGCTTTTTTTGGAATGGCTACAAAATATGCTGAAGGCTTATTAGCAATTCGTTACCGTATCAAAGATGAAAATAATCAAATGGCAGGGGGACCAATGTATTATTTAGAACGGGGTTTAGGAAGTAAATGGTTAGCTAAGATTTTTGCTTTTTTTGGAGTTGCTGTGGCGTTATTGGGAATTGGAACATTTACTCAAGTTAAATCAATTTCTGATGCAATGGAGTTATCGTTTAATGTTCCACCAATTGTTACAGCGGTTTTATTAACGATCACTGTAGGTTTTATTACAATTGGCGGGATTAAAAGAATTGCGAATGTAGCAGAAAAAGTAATTCCTATGATGTGTATTCTTTACATCGGTGGTGTTGTGATTATTTTAATTACTCATTTTAACTTAATCCCGCAGACAGTTGTATTAGTGGTTCATAGTGCATTTAATCCTCAAGCAGCTCTTGGTGGTGGTATAGGTATTACTATGACAATGGCAATGCAAAAAGGAATTAGTAGAGGAATTTTTTCAAATGAAAGTGGTCTTGGAAGTGCACCAATTGCCGCTGCTGCAGCAAAAACTGATTCATGTGTAGAACAAGGATTGGTATCAATGACTGGAACGTTTATTGATACAGTTGTTATTTGTACCATGACAGGAATTGCAATTTTACTTACTAATAGCCATACTAGTGGTTTAGAAGGTGCCGCAATGACTACACAAGCATTTAGTAATGGTTTATTTATTCCTATGATTGGGAAGTATATTGTTAATATTGGATTAATTTTCTTTGCATTTACTACTATAATTGGTTGGAATTATTATGGTGAGAGATGTATGTATTATTTAAAAGGTTTAAAAGCGATTCCATATTATAAATTTATTTATATTGTCTTTATTGCAATTGGTCCTTTTATGTCATTAGAATTTATTTTTATTCTCGCAGATATTGTTAATGGTTGTATGGCTATCCCTAATTTAATTGGTTTAATTGGATTAAGAAAAGAGGTCATAGTACAAACTCAAGCATATTTTACTGATGAAGAGGTTATAAATCAAGATGAATTAGTATATGATTAAAGGGGCTGTAACGGATTAAATGATATGCTTCCTTCTAGGTAGACAAGTGAAATAATAAAAAATTGTCACTTAGAAGGGGGTATGTCAAAGATTAAAATTTTTATTCGTTACAGTCCTTTTTTGATTTAAGTGTTTTTGCCAAGAAATAAGTTTAAGATAAAATATGCTATTTAAATAATATAATATTTGTATAAATAGACTGTTGCACTTATGTTGATCATTAATATTCTGTATCAGTAAGACTTGTTCCAGCACAAATTTTTAGAAATTGTTTTTCTTCATAATTGGCAATAGCATTCGAAATTTTTTCTTTCTCGTATAAGGTTGTTCTAGAATCTATTATTACTATAGTATTATTTTGAAAGAAATTGTATGATTTTAATAAATATTCAATTCCTCGAGTAATGATTATTATTCTATTTTTTTCAGCGTTCAGATATTCTAAATTATAACTGTTTAAAAGTAACGGAGTTATATTAATTCGATTGCGGGAAAAATTTTTTTCAAGAAAAAGATTTATCATTTCTATCTCGGACATTAAATCAGATAACAATATGATTGTTACAGGTGGAACAAGTTGTCTTAATATAAATTCAATTTGTGTTGTTAAATAGAATATACTTCTTTTATCTGTTGGATATAATATATTATTTGCCTTTTTCCATGAATTTATGATACCTGATACGTCATTATTGGTGATGTAAGTTGTAGTAGGTGTAGTATCTATATATAGACGCTGATTTGGAATTAGGCATTGTAATTGAAAAAGATGATCCTTAAAAAAATAGATTAAAATTGTTTTGAAAATGTGAGATTGTTCTAGAAATTTACCATATTTATGACTAAGACGAATATATAAATCATAAAATTTTTGATTGGAAAGAAATATTTTATAAATGTGCTCTTTACGTTCCTCTGTCCACTGGTTGGCAAAAAGAAAGTTATTAGTACAAAAATAAACTAAATACATATAATCATAGTCTTTTTTTGAAAAATCTATGTTAAGCTGATTCCCAATTACATTATGTAAATATTTTTTCAAATCTTTGTATATAAAAATCTCTTTAAATTTTTCAAGCTCCTTTGGTATAGATAAATTGTCATTGCGGTCTTTTCTTTTCCACAAAAGTGACATTAGACATTCAAAATAATCATATTCATTTGTAGCGTTATTAAGAAATTCAAAAGTAATTGACTGGTTAGTAGATATAATAAATTCTTTAATAAGTTTTATTGAATATTCATCAATATCGCAACAATCTATACCGCATTTGTAGTATAAAAGAGCAATCAAAAATCGAATTCTGTATTCTTCCCCTATAACTTTATTTTTTTTAATATCCAAACCGATACTGCGGATATATTTAATACATTTTTGTCGTATTCGATATGCACTGGATTTTGCAAGATAGTTATCTTCCGCAAATACCAAAAAAGAATGGTTTGATTCATTGGTTATCATAAACTTGATACAATGCAATACATTAGAGCTTTGGTATATAGCATGGAGTAAATCAGAAAATGTAATATCTTCGTATACAATTAATTTAAGTTCCAATGAATTTGTTATATTTATTTCTGCAATTCCATTGAAATCAAAATTCAACTCGTTAATTATTGAAATTATACTGGTACTGCTAAATGTAAGTATATACTTACATTCTTTTACAGAAGTGACTCTCTTTAAATATAAGATGGAAAAAAGATATAATTTCTTTTTTGTAGTGTTTTCTAAAAAATAGTCAAGCATAATTCACCACCTACAACAGAACTTAAGCTATTTATAGTTTTTACAACTATATAATATGATAATTATGTGATTAAATTGTTCCCAAATTTTATTGATATAGGATATATTTTTGGGAAAAAATATTATTAAAAATTTAATATGATATTAAAAAGGTATTTACTTGTATATTGTATTGAAATTTTGGAGAGTTATTTTGGTTTATTTGATTGATGTATTTTTTAATTCAGTATTTATATTTAAAATGTTTGTGAATAAAGCTTGAGGGGATAGGTTATTATGCATAGAGATATTTTTAAAGATGTTGTTGATTTAGTATGTTGTAATTATATTTCAGATTTAAGATTTTTAGTAAAAGAAGTGTATCAAAAGATACATAAAATAAATTTTAAAGAATATGATATATGTGAATTGCAAAAATTTTTTTCATATGTTTTTAATATAGAAATATCTAATTATGAAGATATAGAAAAGTTCTTGAATAATTAGCAAATATATTATTTTAGGAAAATTACGAAAACAAGAATATACTACAAAATTTATCTTGCTACGATAAAAAATAGATACAATATTATTAATGTAATAGAACAAAATATCGTATAATTATTTTTTGATTAATATTAACGTAAGGCATAAAAAAGTGATATAGTTTTTGTTTTATATCTCTTTTGACGGGAAAATAATGAAAAAGATAGTAACTAAAGAGAGCATTGATACTGAAGTTAGTAGTTTTAAAATAATAGATTATAAATGTGAAAACGGATGTACTTACTTTTATGTTGCATGTCCCACTTGTGCAAAAAAGTTAATAGATTGATAGCTATAGAACCAAGTAAAGAAGGAGATAAACATAATAGCAGTGTAATTTGGAAATAAGATATACTTATAGAAGTAGCCGTAACTAGTGAGTAGTTTTTTTTACTATTTTAGAATGTTACAGCTCTTTTTAGTTTTGTGAAAAAATTATGCCTTTTTTATAAAATAGATATGCTATGATTTTTATATAGTTTATTTTAAATAAAAAGATAAAAGGATTAAGTATTTTATCTAAGATACTAATTATATATATATTGTTTTACTTTGTAATTGGAGCAGTTCTAATTAGAGCTGTGCCAAATGATTTATATATATGATTAATAGTCACAGGTATAACTTTTATAGGAGTGATTTTAATTTCAAAAGAATACTTTAAAAATAATTTTGTGAATCATTCTATGTTGGTTATGGAAAAACAGTTTAAAAATGACAATTATTTAATTTTATCTTGTAATGATCTATAGTTTTCTAACTTAAATGAATTAATAATAACTGCACTAATATACAATAACGAGTTAATTGGAAACTTATATGCCAATAACTATTTTTATCATATATAAAAATAACAATATTTTAACAAATTAAAAAACTATGATAATATCAATGTTTTTTTACGACAAGGTAAACTGAAAATAATTAGTGATAAAAAATATCTTGCTTAATAAAAAAATATCATCTATACTTCCAATATAATCATAAATAAAGGGGGAAGAAATATGATTGATTCTGGAGATACAGGATTTATGATAATCTGTACAGCATTGGTGTTATTGATGACACCAGGATTAGCTTTTTTCTATGGCGGAATGGTTAGAAGAAAAAATGTGGTTAATACGATGATGACTTCAATTTTTGTAATTGGAATAGCAATGGTTATGTGGATATTATTTGGATATTCCTTGGCGTTTGGAAATGATCATCTAGGAATAATTGGGGATCTAAGCTTTTTGGGCTTGAGTAATGTAGGAACGACGCCAGGTAATTATGCCAGTACGATTCCGGATTTAGGCTTTGCAGCATTTCAAATGATGTTTGCAATTATTACACCAGCTTTAATTACTGGCGCTGTAGCGGGAAGAATGAAGTTTAAAGCGTTGTTTATTTTTATAATTGTCTGGTCAACAATCGTCTATTATCCTATGGCTCACATGGTCTGGGGATTAGGGGGATTCTTGGCTGAAATTGGTTCAGTAGATTTTGCTGGTGGAAATGTTGTTCATATTAGTTCTGGAGTAAGCGCGCTAGTATTGTGTATTATCTTGGGTAAACGTAAGGATTATGATCATGCGAAATATCGTATTCATAATATTCCGTTTGTTGTACTAGGTGCAAGCCTTCTATTATTTGGGTGGTTTGGTTTTAATGCCGGAAGTTCTTTAAAAGCTGACGGATTAGCAATACACGCTTTTATGACAACTGCTGTTGCTGCTGCTTCAGGAATGTTATCATGGATGTTGATGGATGTTTGGAAAATTAATAAACCAACTTTAGTGGGAAGTGTAACCGGCCTAGTTGTCGGGCTTGTAGCAATTACTCCTGGTGCAGGATTTGTTCCGATTTGGTCTGCAGTTATTATTGGTTTTGTTGGTAGCCCAATTTGCTATTTTATGATTTCTAAAGCAAAACAATATTTTGGATATGATAATGCTCTAGATGCATTTGGATGTCATGGAATAGGTGGTATCTGGGGTGGTATTGCAACGGGGCTTTTTGCTCAAACTTCAATCAATGATGTAGCTAGATGGAATGGGTTATTCTTCGGAGATACAAACTTATTAATTGCACAAATTATTAGCATTTTACTAACAATAGTAGTTGCTGTGATAGGTACTTTAATTTGTATAGGAGTTGTACGGCTATTTACACCATTACGAGTTGATAAACGTGATGAACAGATGGGGTTAGATATGTCTGAACATAATGAGACAGCATACCCATCATTTAATGGATTAGAGTAAGGAGGAGTGATTTGTGATTAAAATAGAAGCATTTGTTCGTGAAGATAAGTTTGAGGATGTTAAAGAAGCTTTAGCTAAAATTGAAGTTCATGGGATTACAGTTTATCAAGTTATGGGGTGTGGAATTCAAAAGGGCTATCGTGAAGTAATTAGAGGTAATGAAGTAGAAATAAATATGTTACCAAAAATTAAATTTGAAATTATAGTAAGTGATGAAGTTTGGGAAAAGAAGACAATCAAGGCAATTCAAACCGCAGCATTTACGGGGAATCCTGGAGATGGCAAAATAATTAGTTATGATCTAAAAAGTGCTTTGCGAATTAGAACCGGTGAAACCGATAAAGATGCAATAAATTAAAATTACTGGATGTTATTCCAGTAATTTTTTATGTAAAAATCAAACATTTAAATATTTAACTTTATGATCTTTGTATACCGTAATTGTTGAATTTGCAGTATTTAAAGCAATATCACCAATTCGTTCAATACTAGAAATAATATCAATGATGATAGAAGCAGCGATATTATCTTCGCAAATACCGTCACGCATTCGGACTAGATGATTTTGACGACACTCAATTTCTAAAGCATTTAAAGTATGTTCTTTTTTGTTTAAAGAAGAAAGAAGTTTATTTGCATTATCGTGTTCATAAATATCTAGAGCATCTTGGACCATTTCTAAAGCTAATTTATACATTTTATTTAAATCATTGATTGCTTCGTTAGAAAATTTACCTTTTTCATCGTAAACAAGTTTGTAATAATTAGCTAAATTACTAACAATGTCACCAATTCGTTCAAGATTTTTGATAATTTGATAATTTTTAAAGTATTCATTAGTTTGCTTTTTTGCTAATGTGGGCTGTTGAGCAATTTTTAACAAGTATTTGGATAAACGAGAATCATATTTATCTATTAGTGCTTCAATTTCGATAATTTCATCATAATCTTCACTATTTTTAGAGATTAAATAAGTATAAGATAATTTAATATTGGCTATAACATTTCGTCCCATTCGGAGTGTATTCTTTTTAGCAACTGCTAATGCTCCGACAGGAAGTTTGTCAATTAAAGTATCATCTAGCTCATCGATATTTTCAATGAGCGTATCATGATGATCATTCCCAGGAATTAACTTTTCTAATAAAATAACACAATAGCGAACAAAAGGAATAACTAAAATAGTTGAAGCTATATTAAAAATGAAGTGTGCTTGAGCAATATACATTTCTTGACTGCCGTTTAGCAGCAAATTGACCCAATTAGTTAAATTAACGAATGGTTTTAAAACGAGCATTCCTATTATTGCACCTGCTAGATTATAAACAACATGAAACCAGGCAGCTCGTTTAGTTGAAATAGATCCGCCTAAAGCGGCAATAACCGCAGTAATACAAGTACCAATGTTGGCCCCAAAAATAAATGCAGCACCAGCAGCAGGAGTGATTGAACCAGTTGTAAAAAGTTTTTGGACTACACCGATAACAGCAGTAGATGATTGCATGATGCCTGTTGCTATAGTTCCACCTAGAAGTGCCCACCATGGTTTTTTTCCTAACGTTGTCATGATACTTGTAAACCAAGGTTCTTTAGCAAAGGCTATCATTTGATCACTCATTATTTGTAGACCAACAAAAATTAGTCCAAAGCCCAGAACAACTTTGCCGATGTATCCAATCGTCTTTTTTTTAGCTAAAAACATGATTACAACCCCAATAAAGACAAGATAGTAAGCAAATTGTTCCACATTCAAGCCTATCATTATTGAAGTCACACAAGTCCCAATATTCGCTCCAATCGTGATTCCTATAGCCTGTTCCAACTTCATTAATCCGGCCCGAACCAGACTGATTGAAATAACTGTAACAGCAGAACTAGAATGGAGGATTGCAGAAATTAAAGTACCCACTAAAATTGAGGTAAAAAGATTACTTGTATATTTTTCAATATACTCACGGATATGATATCCTGCAATACTTTTGAGGCCATCGCTCATAAGATTGATTCCATAAATAAAGATAGATAGGCCTCCAATAATAAACCCAATGATCGTAATTAGTGATTCATCCATAATTATCCCAGCTTTCAAATATATCTCTTTACTTTATCTTAACATATTTATTAGTAAATATAATCAGAATAAAATTAATTAATAGCATACTTTTATCTAAACAATATTTTATGATAAAATAGGCAGGAAAGAGGTGGTTTTATGTTAGCGAGATTATATGTAATTATTGAAAGTGAAGATATAAAAGATTATCAAATGATTAAAGATTTGTTGTTACAAATAAATCCTAATTTTTCAATTTCACCGAGTCGTGAGTATGCTGGAAAAAAAGATTGTAGTGAGTTTTTTGTAACAGCTAATTTAGATGTTACAGAGGTACCGCTGTTATTAGAACGATTAAATAATGATTGGGATGGAGAAATAGATGATTGCAGCTGTTATGGCTTTAATACTAGAATGTTTCATGATCTAGTTTATTATTTAGAATTTGCTTTATTTGAGTAAGTGTGATTTTAGATCACATTTATTTATTTTTAGAAAATGAGAAAATTCTTATTTAATTATTATTGTTCTTTAAGCAACAATCGGGCAAAATAGGTTATGATATAGATGAAAGGAAGATGGGAATGGAAAAGCTGATTATTTATAAAAAACAAATTATAACAACTACAATAATAATCGTCATTAGTGTTATTTGTTTTGGTGTCTATATATTACATACAACTTTAAATAACATTAATTATTCTAAAAGTGAAGCACATGTTGTAGCATTGAAACAATTTCCAGGAACTATCGTATCTTCACAAATTGAATATGAGCATATGCAAATATTTTATCATCTTGAAATAGAGAATCAGCAGCAAGAACTGATTGAGATAAATATTAGTGCAAAAAGTGGAAAGATAATTGGATTTGAATATAAGGAGTGATGAAGATGGCAATACTGATAATTGAAGATGAAAAAAATATGTCAGATCTATTAAAGCTAGAATTAACCCATGCAGGTTATTGTTGTGATCAAGCTTATGATGGTGAAGTTGGGTTAAAAAAAGCTTTAGAGCAAGAATATGAATTAATCTTATTAGATTTAATGTTACCGCGAATTAATGGAATCGAAGTATGTCGACGCTTGCGAGAGATTAAACAAACGCCAGTAATTATGCTTACAGCTCGTGATGAGGTGATGGATAAGGTCAATGGTTTACAAGTTGGAGCAGATGATTATTTAGCAAAGCCGTTTGCAATGGAAGAATTATTAGCGAGGATAAATGCACTATTGAGAAGAATGAACTTTCAAAAAGCACTTCTTGAATATAGTTATGGAGAAGTTAAAATTGATCCAAGTAAGCACAAGGTCTTTTTCAAAGATAATGAAGTAAATTTAACAACGACTGAGTTTGATTTATTATCATTATTAGTTCAAAATGGCGGTGATGTTGTTAGTCGCAATAAGATTTTAGATCAGGTTTGGGGTTATGATGAAGATGTATCAACAAATGTCGTTGAAGTATATATCCGTTATTTACGTAATAAAATTCCCGGAATTAAAATTGAAACAGTACGTGGAGTAGGATACCGTTTATCATGAAAATTAAATCACTACGACATCAATTAGTTAGTACTACTTCAATTATTATTATGACAGTGATCGTAGTATTTAGCTTGATTTTATTACTTTATATGGGTTATTATTTATTGATTATTGGACGAATCTATGCAATGGATGAAGATTTGATAACCCCCATAGCTAGTATTGTTGCTGTAATCTTTTTGATTTTAATTATTGTTGCATTGATTACCAGTATTGCCTGTGGTTTCATGATTAGTAAACGTTTTTTACAAACTGTTGATCAATTTACAAAGAGTATTAAACAAATTAAAAATGAGGGCTTAAGTCACCGGCTTGTTATTGAGGGAAATGATGAATTAGCTTTATTAGGCAAGGAATTTAATGAAACAATCGATCAAGCGGAAAGATCATTATTACAACAAAATCAATTTGTAAGTGATGCATCACATGAATTAAAAACGCCATTGGCAATTATAAAAGGAAATTTAGATATGTTGGAGCGGTGGGGAAAAGATGATCCTGCTATTCTTAGCAATTCACTTAATGTCACTAGTAATGAAGTTGAGCGATTAATCCAATTGTGTAATGAACTTCTTCATTTAACCCGAGAAATGGATATTCATTGTGAAGAACCAACTGATCTTAATTTAGTAGTTGATGAAGTAATTACAAATTTTAAAGAAGTTCACCCAGAATTTGAATTTATTATTAAAATAACTGTAACTTCAAAGATATGGATGCGCATAGAACATTTAAAACAACTTTTAATTATTTTAATTGATAATGCAATTAAATATTCAAGAGAAGAAGAAAAGAAAATTGAATTATTATATGTTGACCAAAAATTAATGGTTAAAGATCACGGGATTGGGATAGAAGCAGATAAATTAGACTATATATTTAATCGCTTTTATCGGGCTGATGAGTCACGGGCTCAAAATAATAACAATTTTGGACTAGGTTTAGCAATTGCTAAAAGAATTTGCAGCTATTATGACTATGCAATTACGGTTGAAAGTATAGTTGATCAATATACAATTTTTACAATTGATTTTGAAAGGAGATAATATTTATGAAGAAAATAATTTTATTTGTATTAATTACAATAGCTTTAGTTGGATGTACTGAAAAAGTTAGTGCCCTAACATTGGAAGAAGCTCAAGAAATTGCTTTAAAAGAAGTAGAAGGAAAAATCCTTAAGGCTAAAGAAGATAAAGATGATGGGGTAACTTACTATGATTTTACTATTATAACTGATACAGAAAAGTATGAAATAGAAGTAGACGCAAATAGTGGAAAGGTATTAAAACGGGAAAAAGATGATGATTATATAGGTACGACAACCAATCCAGTTGATGGAACAGTTACTCCGATTACTCCTGTTAATACGGCTGTTTCTTTAGAGGAAGCTCAAAAAATCGCTTTTGATCGTGTTGGTGGTGGTTACTTAATAAAAACAGAGTTAGATTATGATGACGATGATGGAATTAAAAAATATGAGATAGAGATTAAAAATGGTAATAAGGAATATGAATTAGAAATTAATGCAGATACTGGTGAAATTATTAAATATGAAGAAGATGTAGAATAAAAGAATTGGTTACAGCCGATTCTTTTATTATTATATAGGAATAATAATTTTAGTATTAAAAACATGATGTCTTCATTAAATAAAAGTTATTTTTCTTGCTTTTTATCTCATTATTCAGATATAGATAAAGAGGGATTGTTTTTTTATTGCTGTATTATCAGCATTAAATATATCTATCCGAATCCTATTTTAAAGGAATGATTGAATTCATTAACAAGTGGGAATATTATTTTATTTGATAAAAAAATTAAGCTATTCGCTAGAAAAGTGGAAATGATTAGTTGCTTTTTCAAAGTTTTGCCTTAATAGAAAATAAAATAATGGAATATGATTTAAAATTAGCTTTAGAATATGAAAAAGGAAATGAGAAGGAAAAATAAAAATGGCTTTATATAAACAAACACTACAAGGATATAAGGATATTAAATGTTCAGAGGAAGAAATCTTGGTGGGTGAGCAGGCTTAGGCAGTTGATCAGAATAATAGATAAATTGTGATTGAAGCGTTAAAATAATTGCAACAAGAAGGTGAAACAATAATTAATTAGTTAGTTATGACCCGGTATTTGAAAAGATTGTAGATTAGCAAATTTACTTAAATTAAATAGAAAACATGTTGTTATAATACTATATTTATTAGCAAAAAAGCCTTCTATAGATTTCTATAGAAGACTTTTTAAGATTAAATTAATCTGATAAATCATCACCATTAGTGGCAATAACTTTTTTGTACCAATAGAATGAATCTTTA
>NZ_JAHPYJ010000032.1:0-25172 GCF_019041935.1 Erysipelatoclostridium sp. MSK.7.34 | reverse complement strand
TTTTTTATTTCGCATACTTCGTATGCTCAACTGACTTAAGTCTATATGTTCAAATTTTCAATTTGAACAGGTAATTAAAAGGATTGTCACCTGTGAATTACAGGTGACAATCCTCTAATTAGAAACTATTTATAAACTGTCCTACTTGAGAAGTTCAGTTCAAAACAAGTTCTTATTTTTGTAAGGCCAAGACAATCAAGCGATCCAATAATTCCGGATAAGTGATCCCGAAATCATTCATTAATTGTGGATACATTGAAATCTTAGTAAATCCTGGCATTGTATTAATTTCATTCAAATAAATTTTATTAGTTTTTTTATCTAAGAAAAAATCAACTCGGCTTAAGCCATGACCATCAACAGCTTTAAAAACTTTAATTGCATATTGACGAATTTGTTCTTGGATTTGCTCATCTACCAGAGCCGGAATACACGTTTTACTTTCTTCATCTTCATATTTCGATTCAAACGTATAAAACTCACCATGAGGCATGATTTGACCGACTCGTGAAACAATTACATCATCATTACCTAATACAGCTGTTTCTAACTCAATACAGTCTATGCACTCCTCAACTACGACATGACGATCATATTTAGCTGCCTCACTTAATTTCCCAATCAATTCAGTCTGATTATCACAACGATAACATCCAACACTTGAACCTGAACGACTAGCCTTAATAAAGCAAGGCATTCCTAATTCTCTAACAATATAGTCTTCAATTTCTTCAATCTCATCAAAAGTATTTGTTACTACAACTAATTTTTCGTCATAACGTTTTTTCACATATACTGATTTAACTTGCGGAACACCTACTGTATCTAAAATCTTTTTTGTATAGATTTTATCCATTGCTACACTAGAGCCCATCACCCGACAGCCAACATAAGGTAATTTTGCCAATTCAAATAAACCTTGAATTGTTCCGTCTTCACCATACATTCCATGTAATACTGGAAATGCTACATCTTGATTTTTTAATAATCCATAAACATCTTCAACCATGCTACTGTTATCTAACCAAGTATTTTTAGCTAAATCTGTCTGCTTCGCATCAAGATAATGCCAACCACCATCTAAATCAATCCCAACTAAGGTGATTTCGTATTTATTCGCATCCAAATTGTTTAATACCGATGTACAAGACATTCTTGAAACAATATGCTCACTTGATTGTCCCCCACATAAAACCAATAATTTTTGTTTCATGAAAATTTCTCCTCTATTTTGGTGACAACGTCTTTTAATTTCATTCCATTTGAGCCCTTCAATAAGACAACGTCATCATTTTGTAAATTATTCTTTAAATAATTTACCACTTCTTGATTATCATTACAATAATAAATCTCTGCCATCCCTGACAAAGCAGCACTATCGCTCATAAACTTAGCTTCTCGGCCAACCGCAACTAACACATCAATTTGTTTTTCCGCTACATATTTACCAACACTTCGATGCAATTGCTCGCTGAATTCGCCCAATTCTAACATATCCGCTAATACAGCTATTTTTCTACGCGAATACGTAGCCAATACGTCAATACTTGATTTCATTGAATCTTCACTAGCATTATATGTGCCATCAATCAAGGTAATGTTGTTTTTTAATTCAATTACATCCATCCGTTTTTTAGTTAATTCAAATTGACTAATTCCTTGAATACATTTTTCCATTGGAATTTCTAGATTTATTCCAATCGCAATCGCAACAAGAGCATTTAAAACAAAATGATTCCCCGGTACTGGGACAACAACTTGATAGACCTTCCCATTATAATTGATTGTAAATTCACTATGATCATCCATTAAAATAACTTTTTCAGCTTTAAAAGCAGCAGCGCAATCAACACCGACTTTAACAACCTTGAAATTATCAAATCGAACCGTTGACAGCATATCATTATCACCATTAATTACTAATGTACTGCCATCACTCATTCCCGCAACAATTTCTAATTTTGCTTTTAGAATATTTTCACGACTTCCTAATTCTCCAATATGTGCTGTTCCAACATTAGTAATCGCGCTAATATCCGGACAAGCAATTCGTGATAATTCTTCCATTTCATTAAGATGATTCATACCCATTTCTAAAATCATCACTTCCTCATCTTTTAATCTCAAGATTGTCAATGGCAAGCCAATATTATTATTATAATTACCTTCTGTTTTCAATGTCTTATACTGCTGTTTAACAACACTATAAACCATATCACGTGTGCTTGTTTTACCCACGCTCCCAGTAATTCCAACAACTTTGACCTTGCGATGTTTCCGTAAATAATGAGCCATCTTTTGCAAAGCTTTTAACGTATTATCTACTAAGATAACAACATGCTTATCATCTTCAATCAACCGATCAGTAATTATAGCGCTGGCACCATTTGTAAATGCACTTTCAATAAAATCATGGCCATCATAGCGTTCACCAATAATTGGAATATACATCATCCCGACCTCAGCTTGACGACTATCTTGGCTAAAACCTGTTATTTCCATTGTTTCATCACCACTAATAAGTTTCCCACCGGTAGCAATTACTATCTCACTTACTTTCATTTCATCCCCCTAGAACTCATTACCTTTAATCGTTGGTTGATTTTCATCATCTAAAATATGGCGCTTCCCATCAAGACCAACAATTTCATATCCAATCACACTATCTGAGTTTCCTTTAGTTAACACCAGCAGCTTATCACCTACAACCTCAAATGTCAGACTGCCTCCAATATCCATCGTATATAACTTCTTTTTATCTTTTCCATCAAGATCCATCGTATAAATAATATTCTTATCTTGAATAACTAATTTCTTCTCAACCAGGTTCACTAATGATAAATTATTACTTTCATAAATAACTTTACTTTGTCCTTCTAAATCACTTTTAACTAGCCCATCATTATTTATATAATATAAATATTCACCATCATAAGTATAAACATTAGTATTATTGGCAAGATTCTTCTTGTCGCTGCCATCCAATGCAATCGAAACTAATTCATTATTTTTATTAATATAAAAAATTCTACCTTTTTCCTCATCAACAACAATACTATAAGAAACCTCATCACTAATCTTATGATCCTGATTTGTCTCTAATTCAAGACAATGAATTGTTTCACCATCACTATCATTTTGATAATAGACTTTATCACCAAGATTATGTACATAATATACATTCTTTAATAAAATATCTTCTGCTTTTGTCTTTTTATCCATTCGAATATAATCATTATTTTCATCAAGATAATAATACCACTGCTCATCTTCACTAAAAACAGTAACTGCTTGTTCCAAAACAAGTTCGCGATTATTAAAACTACGATCATATTTCAATAATTCAGAATTCATCATTAAATAAACAGCATTATCATTAACATAACTAATCCCTAAATAATTAATATTTGTCGCTTGACTATATTTACCTGTATTTTTATTGATTGATATTTTACTATCACTATAATCATTAGTGATTGTGTTTGAATTATCATTCTCTGCCAGCTTAATCGGATTATTAATAACATATTGACGCATTACTGTCGTCACTACAATTAAAACAATAAAAACAGCCCAAATTTTCTTACTACGCCAATAATTTTGCGCTGATTCATTAGACTTAAGCAATGTTTGTTCAGTCTTATCAGCTGCAATAAACTCATCGACTTTTTCAGGTTCAATAATCTGTTCTTCCTTTATAATATCTACTTCTTTATCTAACCCTACCGGCGTTCCGCAAACAGGACATCTTTTTTCATGTTCTAATAATCGCGCTCCACATTTTCTACATCTTTTAATCTTTTCCATTTAGTCACCTACTTTAATGCCTACATTTTACCATATCACCAAAGTAAAAAAAAGCGTGTTATTAGCGTAAAAGAAAAGACTTCGCTTCAATAAGCTTAGTCTATTCTTCTTCATTATTATTCAATTTAGCGATAGCCGTATCATAAAAATCATTTATATACCACTGCTTTAAATACTCATCACCATTTCCTGTACTATACACAATATAATTGCCTATTACATTAAATACAGTTACATCATAATCAATCGATACAATATGCCCATCACTAGTCATTAAATCATCATCATAGTTAGTATATACAATTGTATTATTTGTAACGATATAATTATTAACCTCACCTTCAACAAGCAGTTCATCATTTTCATCAGCAATACTATAACAATGTACGCCTTGATAATCTTGATAATAAAGCAAATCTCCACTCACATAAATTTTCCCAGTACTAGATAAATTAAATTGTGATAATTTATTTCCGGCCAAATCAATAGCCTGAATATAATCATGTTCAATTGTTGTATAAAAAACTAAACTATCTTGCATGTCATAACTATAATCTGAAATTTCATCGCTTATGATTTTTATTGATGTTGCACTTACCTCATCATATATAAACAGTCCCTCTTCATCATACTTAGTATATAGGAACTTATTTTTATCTATTGGTAATACATTATCCATTTCAAAAAGGGCTGTCAATTCACCACTTTTCATATCATAACGTGCATATCTTCCATACTGTTCATAGTAAAGATAGTCATCAGTACTATAAATATACCTTTCTCCGTCATCTACAAGCGATTTAAAGTTACTAAAATTCCGTTCTGTTTGATATATTTGATAATCCATCCCAAAATAAATATTTGAATCCGTTAAAAAAGCATAACCACCATTTTTTAAATTTCCCTCTTGCGTTATACTGCTATTACTATCAAATAATTGTAATGTTGATAATTCTTGATAATCCCGTTGATCATTCGAATTTTTAAAAATTTGCCCGAAAATAGTTACTCCTGCAATCAATATCACTACAATTCCAACTATAATATTTCTTAGTTTTTCTTCATTATTAGCAGCCTTCTTTTTTATGATTGGAAAGCCCATGCTGTTAATTCGCTGTCTAGCTTCTTCTAAACGTTGTTTGATTTCATTATTGCTTGATTTGTAATCATACATCTCTTGTTGGTGGTAAACATGGCTTTTTTCACTATGTTTATCGCAGTCTTTATTATTTGTTGAATTATTTATGTTAAAACTACTGGCGTACTTCTTAGTGACATCAGTCTTCTTTTCATACTTTGTTGGATTCCCACAATTAGGGCATCGTGGTTGACCAAAATGTATTGCCGCTCCACAAACTGAGCAATGACTTATCTTCCCCTGACGATGACCACATAACGGACATTTTAAACTATTTTTATACTCATTTCCGCAATTATCACATCTCATTGTACCTCACCCCCTATTAATTATATTGTACCATGCCCCTATTTAGAGTCAATCAGCCAAATAATATAAATAATTTTTATCAAAAATAAAAAGATACTGTCGTATCTTCTTACTTACACATTTTAACTCCGGTTTCTAATATTTCCATTTGCAATAAAGTTTGTTCATCTTTGACCCGAGGTTCCTTACCCTCAATAATACTTTCATATAAGCCATCAAAAACATTTCCATAATCCCCTACTTCAGAGATGACTTTTTCTTCATGAAAAACACCTGCATCATCATAATACGATAACGTTCCATAATCTTCAGGACGATCAATTCCAAAATTTGGTGACCCCGGCATATAAAATAACTTGAGGTGTTCTTCTTGACGATCTTTTGTCGCTTTAACAAAGCATCCTTTATCACCATAAACAACAAAACTAGGACGTTCTTTTACTCTAAAATAACTTGACTTTACTGAAACTTTAAGTGTTCCATAATATAGATCCAAATCAAAATAATCATTCATTCGTCCTGATCCTAATAATTGTCTTACATCATAATGAATCTTTTCAGGTTTACCAAAATAAGAAATTACTTGATCTAAAGTATGACATCCATGACCATATAAATATCCATTGTACCCAACATATTCATGAACATTTAGTGGTATTTCCGGACGATAATAGTCATAATGCATTTCTACTTCTAATAAATTACCTAATTTTCCACTTTCGATCACTTTTTGAACTGTTAAAAAATCAGAATCATAACGACGGTTTTGATAGCATTGCACTAATAACCCTTTTTCTTTAGCTAATGCAAATATTTCTTTAGCTTCAGCACTATTTTTCATAAAAGGCTTTTCAACCAAACAATTTTTACCATGTTCTAAAACCATTCTAGCATACTCATAATGACTATCATGACGAGTGCAAACACTAATCAGCTGAATCTCTGGATCGTTTAATAGACTATCTAAATCATCAGTATAATTTATTCCTGCAACACGTGACCAATCATGTTTATTTAAATTTCGAGCATAAATAGTTTTTACTTTAATATTTTTTCTTGTCAGTACAAATGGCAATTGATAACGATTAGTACTTTTACCATTGCCAATAAATCCCATTGTTAACATAATCTTCTCCTTCTACTTTGATATATCATATTGTACTATATTCTAATCATTAATTATATTTTTTACGATAATTGAAAAGATGATTTTAAACAACCATATTAATAACCAAACATAATAACGGAATTGTAAATAATGATAGCGCTGTTGATAAAAAGACAATTTCTACTGCCAAATTTGAATCTCCATCATACTTCTCAGCCAAAATTGCTGTCGTACTTCCTGCTGGCATTCCCGCCAAAACTGTTGCTACTGCAGTTACTAATGGTGGTAGATTAACTATTGCACAACTAAATAAGACCAATAAAGGAATTAAAATCAAACGGATAAAACTATAGTAGAGGGTCAATCTATTTATAACATCTCTAATTTTGATTTCTGCCAAGATTCCACCTATTACAATCATTGATAAAGCCATCGTACAATTACTAAGTGACTGGATTGATACTTTTAAAAAACTTGGTAATTGAATTTGGCTAATCATAATAAACAGGCCAATAAATACTGCGATAATACAAGGATGTGTAATTACTTTCTTAATAACATCTTTACCTTTAGCATTAGTAAAACATGCAACCCCACCAGACCACATTACAATTCTTTGGGGAATTAAATAAATGGAAGCAAATAATAATCCATCTAATCCATAAAGGCCTTGAATCAAGGGTGAGCCCATAAATCCAGCATTGGAGCAGATCGTTCCGTATTGTAAAACACTTTGTTGTCGTTTTGTTGCCTTAATAAAGAAATACTTTCCAAATACTTGGCAAGCAAACTGAATAATAATCGAAACAATCAAAATTGTTAGACCACTCTTGATGATTTGAGTATCCATTTTAATCATAAAAGAGTAAATAATATTAGCCGGCAGTACAATATATATTACTAAATCCGTCAAGCTCTTTCGATGCTCTTTAGAAATAATATTTGTCTTTCTTAAAATATATCCAATTATCATTAAAATAAATATTTCAAATTGTAAATCCATTAAATTATTAAAATCAACCACAATAACACCTCTTTGAAGATATCTTAAACTAATTTTCTTGACACGTCATCTAAAACTTACCATTATTCATATAATTAGTTATAATATAAACAATAAAAGTAAGGGTGAAATAATGAAAACAAACTACGTCTATATCGTCAAATGTCAGGATAATACTTTCTATACAGGCTGGACAACTGATCTAGTAAAGCGAATCAATGCTCATAATCATGGCAAAGGTGCAAAATATACCAAAGCTCGTCGCCCCGTTGAACTGGTTTACTTTGAGGAGTATACTGAAAAAAGCCTTGCGTTGAAACGGGAATACGCTATTAAGCAAATGACACGTAAAGAAAAAGAATTATTAATCAACAGTTAGCATAGGCTAAGTAATTTCTTTGGAAATTAAAGAATAACGTGTTATACTAGATTCATATAGAAAGAAGGCAAAATATGAAATTAAACCGAAATGATTTATGCTGGTGCGGCAGCCAAAAAAAATACAAAAAATGCCATCTAGCATTTGATGAAAAATTAGAGCAATTAAAGCAGCAAGGAAAAAAAATTCCAACCCATAAAATGATAAAGACGCCTGAGCAAATTGAGGGAATTAAAAAAGCCGCAGTAATAAACTCAGGTTTATTAGACTATATTGAAGCAAATATCAAAGTTGGAATGACAACTGAAGAAATTGATGTTATGGCAAAGGAATATACTGCCAAATATGGAGCAGTTTGTGCTGATTATCAATATATGGGTTATCCAAAACATATTTGTGTCTCGATCAACGATGTTGTTTGTCATGGTATTCCTAATGAGCAAACTATTTTACAAGAAGGTGATATTGTAAATGTTGATGCTACAACCATGCTGAATGGTTATTATGCCGACGCTTCTAGAATGTTTATGATTGGTAAAGTTTCTAATGAAGCTAAAAAACTAGTCAGCGATACAAAAAAGGCTTTAGAACTCGGTATGGCTAGTGTTATCCCCTATCAAAGTTGTGTTGGCGACATTGGTAAAGCAATCGAAACATTTGCTAAAGCTATGGGTTATAGTGTTGTTAGAGAATTTTGTGGTCATGGTGTTGGTTTAGCGATTCATGAAGATCCTTATGTTTTCCATTTTGAGCCAAATGTGCCTACTGTTACCCTTGTCCCAGGAATGGTCTTTACAATTGAACCAATGTTAAATCTTGGTGGTCGTGAAGTATATGTTGATGAGTCAGATGAATGGACTGTTTATACTGATGATGAATCACTTTCAGCACAATGGGAGCATACGTTGTTAGTGACTGAAGATGGTATTGAAATTATTTCAAAATAATAAAACCTCCGATTTGAAGTGAACCACCATTATTTAGATTAGACACCTAAATAATGGGATTCATTTCAGTTTGGAGGTCTTTTATTTTATATTTATAATTACATACTCACTAGGAGCACCTGTTTTGATTGGATAACGCCATCCCGCTATTCCTGTCGTCGTAATTGCTGTAAAATCACCAATATCCCTTTGTCCACGAATCAACGTATCACTTGTCAATGACTGAACAATTCCCATAGGGAACAATTGTCCACCATGAGTATGCCCAGATAATTGTAAATCAATTCCTAGAGCTGCATTTTCATCAAGGTTTAAAGGCTGATGATCGAGCATGATCGTGTAGTTACCACGTTTATTTTCAGGAATCATCTCTAATAATTGACTAGTTGACAAACGAGGATTTGTACCCCAAAAACTTGCATCTTTTCGACCAATAATATTTATATTGTCTAAGCTAACTACTGCATCTTCCAATACAACGATTCCATTTTTCTCCAACGTAGCACGAACATCTTCAGGACCAAATTCACTATCGCTAAAAGCATGAGAGCCATTGTCATGATTACCATAAACATAGTAGATTCCTTGTTGATTATTGATCGATGCTAGCGCCTTACTAGCATTAACCATATCATCTAATGGGGTATTTTCATCAAAGATATCCCCTGTTAAAACTACTAAATCAGCATTCAGCTGGCTCATTTCATCACAATATTTTTGTAGCTCCGTAACACTTAATGATGTTGACATATGTAAGTCAGCAATTTCAAGAATTTTAAGATCCTCAACTTTATCACTTTTTAGATCATATGTTGTAGCTACAACATGTTTAATATTATAGTAGCCATAACCTAAAAATAACGCCGTAACTACTATTCCCAAAATACCAGTAGTAAATGAAATCCGATAAATCGGGAATCTTTTTAAGCCTAGATTTAATAGCTCAAACAACAACATGACAACCAATAAATGATAATAAATAACCCCATATAACTCCAACGTGTTCATTGCTGGAATTGATAGCACCATTATCACTAATCCAATTATAATAATGAGGAACCAATTAGTATGAATATTTAAAATCGTTCGTAATAAACGGTTAATAAAAAAAGTAAAATAAATAATACCGGGTATAACCGCAAGCAAACCCATATATAAGTACATAAAATCCCTCCTTTTAATTTAGAATACACGCTGAAGTATGCTTCAGGTCAAGTAATTTTTATAAAACACATATCTTCACATATTTATATTCTAACAAAATAAAAAGAGCATATAACAACATAATTTACTAAACAAACAACAAAAATATTCCAAACAGTCTTAAACATTACCAGCTTTATCCTACTCTCTATTTTTACCGTACTCTCTTTTTATTACCCAACATATTACTAAAAATAATTAATAAATCATATTTCCTTAACAAGAAAATTTTAGTTTGAATAACTTATCAAATTATCGTAAAAACTATAATGATAGCAAAGCTATCAACACATTTATCAACTAGAAAGAGATGAAATATGAAGAAACGTTTCCTGATTTTTTTACTAATTATTGCACCATTATGTATCAATGCTGTTCATGCCAGTGAAGATAATGCTAAACTTCAATTATTAAAAGAGAAACATTATGAAACTGAAGGTACAATTGTTACTGTCAAGATTCCCCATGTTGTTAATGTTAAAGATGACAAAGTAAAAAAAGTTATTAATAAGCTGATTACCCAGGCAATTGATGACTTTACTAACGAATTTAAAGAATTTGACAAAGTACCAAACACAGAACATAAATTAATTGCAGATATTACTTTCCAAAACTACTATAGTGACGATAAAATAATATCATTTTCAATTAATGCCACCCAAATCATGGCAGACAGCTATTTACAAAAGAAATTTTATACAGTAGATCTTAAAACTGGCGAAGTCTACAATATTGAACATTTCTTAGGTTCAGATTATCAAAATATCGTTAAAAAATCTGTACAACAACAGATTGCGGAGAATAAAGAAAAATATCCTAACCTAATGTATTTTGATGAAGCGGTTAATAATTTAAAGATTACTAATGAACAACCATTTTATATCAACAAAGATAATCAGGTAGTTGTTGTTTTCAATCAATTTGAAATAGCTCCTGGTTATATGTCATTACCGGAATTTATTATTAAATAGTTGATAAATCTAGAGGTTAAATAATATTTTAACCTCTTTTATATTTGTAAATCATTTATTTAAAAAATATCCACGACATGTCTAACATCATGGATATTTATAATTAGCAAGTGGTATATTATTTATAAACTATATTGTTAACAATTTTATTATTTATCTGCAGCAAATTCTATTCCCGCACTTTGACGAGCTTTAGTCGCAATCTCAATAGTAATCAAACTAATTTCCTGCATTTTTTTAGCACGAGTAAAATCTTTTTCATCAATCATTTTAACAAATTCTACAAATTCATGATACATCCGATGTTTATCATTATTGTAAGAAACCTCATCACCTTCATTATTCATTTGTTTAGCACTACCCTTATTCATTAATACTTTAAAACCATTTAAGCTATTAGCAGGTGTAGAAATTGTAATACATCCTGCATCACCTTGAATATTTGTTGCAACGGGAGCTTTACAATCTTTAGCTCCAATACATACACATTTAAAACTATCATAGTCTAATGTTAAAATTCCTGAAGTATCAATTCCTCTTTGAATATTTGCCTCATAATTGACATTTAATGGTTTACCAAATAAAGCTACTACTAAATTTATATTATAAATATTTAGATCCATTAATGCCCCTCCCGACATGGCTGGATTAAATGCTGGCAAGACTTCTCCTGCTTTAAACGCATCATAACGTGATGAATATTGTGAATAATTAGCACTAACGATCTTAATTTGTCCTAGTGTTGGTAATAACTCTTTAATTTTTAAAGTATTTGGTAAATATTGGGTACTAACTGCCTCAACCATAATAACTTTATTAGTGTCTGCTAAAGCAACCAATTCTTCTAATTCTTTAAGATTAGAAGTAAATGGTTTTTCACAGATTACATGTTTACCGGCTAAAATTGCCTTTTTGCACATTTCATAATGTAAATGATTAGGCACCGCTACATAAACTACTTCAACCTCACTATCTTCCAGCATTACATCAATATTTGTATAATGCGCTTTAATATTGTTAGCTTGGCACATCTCAACAATTTTTTCTTTTTCAGCCGGTGTGGCACATAAAGCAACTAACTCCATACCAGTAACTTCATGAGCAAAAGTTAAAAAATCATGAACGATCATACCGGCCCCAACGATTCCGACCTTCATTATTTAGCCTCCTTTGCTACTTTAGTTGCTTCTTCGATAATTTTTAAAACTTCTATTACTTCCTCATCGGCAACTAATTTATGAGCCCCATTTACAATAACATCATTTAAATTGTCATAAATAATTCCATAATCCCCAATTTCTGTAGGTACTTTTTTTGTAATATCATTGCCATTATCATCAATGTAAGACAATGTTCCCCATTTATCTTCTGGTAATGGATCAAATGATACATGGATCGCTCCTGGTTTAGGTTTTTCTGATGAATTATGACCAAGTGCCGGCATTAAGAAACTTCCTTTTTTGCCATGAACGATAAAGCGTGGATAATCAAGTTTTACATAATAACTAGTTTTAACAATTGCTTTAAATCCATCATAAAAGAAATCAAAATCATAATAATCATCACTGACTCCAGGATTATCAACACTACGACAGTCATATACAACTCGATTAGGTTTACCGAATTCACCAATGATTTGATCAATTGGATGAACTGCTAACCCATATAAAATTCCCATACCTTTATTATTTGCTATTGATGGTCTAAAATAATCATAATGTGACTCAATTTCCACAATGTCTCCAAGTACACCTGATTCAATAACTTTACGAACTGTGCGCATATCAGCATCATAACGACGATTTTGGTTAGCCATTGCTACTAGACCTTTTTCTTTAGCATAATCGAATACATCTTTAGCTTCTTTAGCGGTCATTGCAAATGGTTTTTCACATAAAACATGTTTACCATGATCCAATGCCTGCATTGTATACTCCACATGATAACGATCTGGGGTATTAACAACTACCAAGTTAACATCAGGATCATCCATAATCTCATTAATTGAACTAGTAAACTTAATCCCCGGATACCAGCTCTCTTTTTCTTCATTAATTTCTGTTTCTAAACGATAAATATACTTTACATCAATGAAGTCTTTTCTTTTTTCAACATATGGTAAATGATAACGACAAACGCTGTTACCAAACCCAATATAAGCAACTTTTAACATCTTTCTTTCCTCCTATTTTATAGGTTTATTTTATGATGAAAAAAACCTATAAAACAGTGATTTTCCAGCTCTTGCAATTGAATTTCATACATTTATTTACAGTACTGTAATTTAATTTCATACTACTAAATTAAATTAATCAAGTAGCGGAAAATTTTAAATATTTTCCCTCTCTTACACCACTGTCCATACGGTTCCATATACGGCAGTTTAATTAAATTTCAATTTATATCTCAATAAATAATAATCTAAACAACTAACTAGTCCATTGTGTGCTAGCCTTTCTTTTGCTACAGCACGCACAACACATGTTCTAGTTATCACGAATTGATAGCATATGATATTTGTCTTGCTCTACCATAATTTACCCCAAGTTTTCTAACACCATGACTAGGCTTTGGAATTTCAATACTTTTAACAGGTTGTGGTTTGTAAGACCTTGTTTCAATTTGTCTTTTATTTCATCATTGGCTACATTATCCACACTACTTGTGCTTTTATAGACAAGTATCATATTTTTCTTAGATAAGACTTCCTCTAATAATTTGTGTGATCTTCTCCTTTTCGCTTTCTAATGCCTAGATCCAAGTGTATATGCCCTTCGGCTCAAATACATTTCCGATGCACTATGTGATTCGTCGACAACTACATTCACAAAGGACTTTCACCCTAGATGTATGACAAGTCGTCATACTTAAAAAAGATGTCTCTAACAGACATCTTAATCTAGATCTTTTCCATCCGATTTAATCGCTTTTTGATACCAATAAAATGAATCCTTTTTTATCCGATGTAAATCACCAACTCCATCATCATTCATATCTACATAAATAAACCCATATCGCTTATCCATTTGTCCTGTTGTAAATGATACCAAATCAATTGGTGCCCATGATGTATAACCAAAAATATTAACGCCCTCTTCACGAGCTTTCATTAGGCTCTTTATATGACTGCGATGATAATTAATTCGATAATCATCATGAATAGAGCCATCATCCTCCACTTGATCATGTGCCCCCAAACCATTTTCCACATCAAATAACGGTACTTGATATCGATCATTCAGTACATGTAAAAAATATTCATAACCTGTAGGATCAATTTGCCAGCCCCAATCAGATGCTTCTAAATATGGATTGGCTAAACTACCCTGACCACCTGCTGTTGCTAAGTTTCCCTCTACATCATGCGTAGTAAATACATTTGACATATAGTATGAATATGCTAGAAAGTCAGATTTACCTTCCATTAGAATCTTCTTATCTTCTTCACTAATTTCTAAAGATACATTATTATCTTTCCAGATACGTTTTGCATAAGCTGGATAATATCCCCTTACCATCGTATCTGCACAATATGCAAATTTTTCTTGAAACAACTTATATGAACCTAAAACATCTTTTGGATCACACGTATATGGATAACAGCAGAACCCTGCAATCATACAACCAACTTTGATTTCCTCATCTATTTCATGAGCTGCTTTTACCGCTTCTGCCGCCGCTACCATTTGATTATGTAATTCTTCAAAAGCAAACTGTTTTCCTTCTTTAACATTAAAGTGAAGCAAAATGTTAATTTCATTAAAGGTTAACCACTTATTGACTAAATCTTTATATTCAATAAAACATACTTTAGCAAATTCAACAAACTGATGAATCATCTCTCTATTTGTCCAGTCACCATAGGTTTCTTCCAAATAGACTGGTTCATCATATTTATACAAAGTTATAACTGGATCAATTCCATACTTCCTACATTCTTTAAAAACATTACGATAAAATTCAACTCCTGCTTGATTTACTCCACCTTCAACACCATGCGGGAAAATTCTAGCCCAAGAAATCGTCGTGTTAAAAGTTGTAAAACCAAGTTCAGCAAATAAGGCAATATCTTCCTTATATCGATGATAAAAATCTATCCCTACATGATTTGTATATCTAACATCATCAAATAATTCATATTTTGCCCCCTTTGGTAAATGATCAAATTGTCGCATTTTTCCTCTTGTACCATCAGCATTTAAATAATGAATATAACGATTATTAGTTGTTGTTCCGGGATCACCGAAATCTACTTGAACCGGACTCTTACCATCTTCATCCCATGCTCCTTCACATTGAGCCGCACTAATCGAACCGCCCCATAAAAATTTATCTGGAAAACTCATCTTTATTATCCTCCTTAAGCCTTCTTTTATTTTTATCTTCTTGGTGTTGCCATTTGCGCCCAAGTATACGCCTTTCCTTTTAAAGTGATTGCCATTTGGTAAATATTTTCCGGCCAGGTTCCACCACCAAAACCACCATCACCAATAGCATGAACATCACATCCTGTTTGTTTCATCATCAGTGTTATTTGACGAATTGTATCAACATCTGCTGCTTCAACATTACTATTTAAAAAGCTCATAGCAAGAGCCCCATTTCGATGCGTAAATTCAATTAATTCACGAATCATCTCAACTGTAAGGCGTGAGCCCGGAGCAGGAAAATCAATAATATCAGCCCCAGCCTCAATCAACTGCTTAATAATATTTTTAGCATCATAATCAGCAAGTGGATCACCTAATACTTTTTCACTAATGCCATCCTCCCATTTTCCAGCAAAAATCAGCATATCATCACCACAAATCGCTCTAGCCTCTTTTGTCCACTTAATCACATCTTTAATTGATGTACCACTTCCCGGATTACCACCTAAAATGAGAAATGATACACCCCATTGTTTTGCCTTTAAAAGATTTTCTTTTGTACATACCATACCTGCTAGATCGTATAACTGAGAATTCTCTTGGTTATTAAAATCAAGCCCTTCTTTAGGACACCCCAAATAAATTCCCACTGGTCTACCACCTACTAAATCCTTCAATTCTTGGTAATCAAATCCTTGCATGCCAGGACAATCAGCTGGATGAAAAAAATCAAAACCATTCAATAAAACCATATCCGCACCAAAAGCAAACATTAATTCGGTACTGGTACAATTAGGAAATAAGATTGGATTTTTTAAATACGTTTGTCCCATCAGCACCCTACCTTCAGATTTAAAAATTGCTTCTTTTAATTCTCTACCAGTATAATTAGAAATTTTACTAGCTTTTGCACTAATCAATCTAGTTACTTGATTATGTAGTTCCATCTTTTTTCTCCTTATATCTATTTTCTTACAACTAAATCTTAATTTAAAAAGTAGTCTAAAAAAATCATATATAGATATTTTGTAATTAAATTTCAAAGATATAAATAATTATGAAATTTAATTTCAAAAATATCATTAGTAGTGAGAAAACGTTTTCTCTATGTCTATTAATATGTTAAAATATAAGTATAAATAATCCCTAAAAAGGAGTGCATAAAATGATTCGTGAATTAATCGATAGCATTAAACTGACAAAAAAAGAACAAGTTATTTCCGAATATTTAGAACAAGAGCCTGATTGCGTGCTTCAATATAACGCTAAAGAATTAGCTGCTTTAATCAAAGTTAGTGCCCCCACCCTTATTCGCTTTGTTCAAAAATTAGGATTTAAAGGCTATAGTGATTTTCAAGTGACTTACACCCAAGAAAAAACAATGTATGATCAAATGAAAAATATACGGATTGATTCAAAAAGTTCTATTCGTGATGTAATTGAAACCCTACCTGCAATATATGACCATGTTTTTAAAGAAACTCGAAAACTAACTCGTTTTGAATCGTTTGTTCGAACGATAAATTATATGCTGCAAGCTAAACAAATTGATTTTTATGCCAATGACAATAATTATTCAGAAGTTCAATCTGCCTGTTTAAAACTAAATACCATTGGTATCAAAGCACAATGCTTTAACACTTTGAATACTGCCTATATTGATAACATCGATCCTCGAGACATCTTAGCTTTCGTAGTTAGTCACTCGGGAAAAAATCAAACAATGGTCGATGCCGCATATGAACTCCGAAAAAAACGAATCCGTGTCATCGCAATTACAGGAAAAATCGACCCAACTTTAGAACTTGTATGCAATGAAGCCTTGTATATTGATTCATCCTCACATCATCTGCCCCATCATATTATGCTATATGGATTATCGATACATTATATTTTAGATATTCTCGTTACCTCACTTTATTACAAAAAATACAAAGAATAATAAACAAGACCTTACGCTCCCGTAGGGTCTTATTTAACCAACATTTCCTTGATGCTGCAAAGATAAATCAGTATACTGCATAATTTCAAATTTATTTCCATCCGGATCATGAATCCACATTTGCCAAGTTTCTGATTGACCTTTATTAGGCTCAATATCAATTTCGATACCAGCTTCAATCAGCTCTTTTCGTGCTTCAAAAATATCATCAACCATTAAAGCAAAGTGTGAATACCCTAGTCTAACATCTGGCTTTTCATGTTCTAGCTGGTTATCTGCTTTATTAAATAATTCCAAATATTGTCCCGGGGCTAACTCAATAAAAATATAAGCAATCCCATCTGGATCAGTAATTGCTTTTTTAGCCCAAGCACCACGGCTTTTTTGTCCAAGATAAGCCCCATAACGCATAATTATTTTAGCTTTTAATCCTAATTTATTTTCATAAAAATCTCTCATTTTATCCATCTGATCAGTATAAAATGAAAGATGCATCACTTCATTAAATTTCATTTTTAACCTCGCATTTTTATAAAAAGGTCTGTTTAAATAAAACAATCAAAGCTATTTAAACGGAAAAATAGATTTCATGACTATCTAAACAAACCATTTTTATTATTTATTTTCCACCTAATTTTAAAGCTGTATCCAAGACCTTAGCACCATTCATTGTCCCATAATCCTGCATATTAATTATTTCAACCGGTTTATCAAGAAACATTTTTTTAACATTCTTTAATTCATAACGTACTTGTGGTCCTAATAAAATAACATCAGCTGCTTCACCATATTTTTCAATTTGTCCAACGGGATGGGCTTCGATTTGAAATTCAATTTCTTTTGTTTCGGCAGCCTCTTTCATTCTATTAACTAATAGACTTGTTGACATTCCCGCTGCACACACTAACAAAAACATTCATCATTATTCCCCCTCTAGCCTAATATTCAATATTATTCTCTAAATCATCACCATTGGTAGCAATACATTTTTTATACCAGTAAAACGATTTTTTAGGATAACGTTTTAAATCTTTTAAGTCTTCAAAATCACGATCAACATAAACAAATCCATAACGTTTTCTAATTTCTTTATGACTACTTAAAAAATCAATTGGACTCCAAGCTAAATAACCAATTAAATCAACACCATCATGTTCAACAGCCTGTTTAATTGCTTTGATATGCTGTTGATAATAATCAATACGTTGATCATCATATACTTTTTGATCAATTAACTGTTCATCAATTCCAATACCATTTTCTACGATAAACAATGGTTTATGATATCGATGATAAAAATCAATTAACGAATATCGTAATCCCTGTGAATCAATTTGCCAGCCCCACTCATTTGCTTGATAATAAGGATTTTTAAGATTGCGCTGATCAAATAAAATAGCATCCTCTAAAGTAATCACATCATCAATTTCATCAAATGAAGCCTGAACACTACTGCGATAATATGAAAATGCTAGATAATCCAGTTTGGTCGATGCTGATTTAATTACCTCTTCATCAGCTTTATTTAGACTGATTGTTATATTTCTATTTAGTGCATACTGCTTAAAATAATCTGGTAGTTCTCCTTGACACATCGTATCAAAAGCAAAATAGTTGTGTAACTTATTTTTAAAATCTGCAGCAATAATATCACTACTTTTACAAGTGAGTGGATAGAATGGTGCATGCCCAATCATACCACCTACTTTGGCTTGTGGATCAACACGTTTAATTACCTCTACAGCACGAGCATGTGCAATTTGTACATTAATATTTAATTGTACGAACATCTCTGCTTTAGACATTCCATCTGGTAAATAAGCTCCTGCCACCAGATCACTTTGACAATAAGCTAAATTAATTTCATTATATGTCAGCCAGTATTTAACTTTTCCTTTCAGTCTAGAAACTACCGCTTCAACATGGCGAGCATAAAAGTTAATTACTTCTTTGTTCATAAACCCATTATAGTTTTTTAACAGATAATCCGGCATATCAAAATGAACTAAAGATACTACTGGTTCAATTCCTTTCGATAAAAGATAGTCGACCATCTTTTCATAATAAGCTAACCCTGCTTCATTAGGACTTTCTTCATTACCAAGCGGGTGAATCCTTGACCATACTACTGAAAAGCGATATGCTTTATATCCCATTTGAGCCATGTAATCAATATCTTCTTGATAATGATGATAATGATCAGTAGCTACTTTTGTATCACAAAACATCGGTTCAATCCCGGGTTCTGGAGTAACTACTAGAGTGTCATAAACATTTAACCCTTTACCATCTTCTAAATATGCGCCTTCAGCTTGAACGTTGCTTAAAGCACCGCCCCATAAAAATTCTTCTTTCATGATCTTCTCCTTTATCTCGTTGTCATCATAATAGTCATATGACCATCAAAAACAATTTTGTTTCCTTGCGGAATCAAGAAATTATCACCGACTTTAATAGGCACTCCATCAACAGTCCCAGAGCCCCTCACAACCGTCGCCAACTGATAATTATCATGATAATAGTGATTCTCCCCTGTAAGTTCTAGTTTTGTTACAGTAAATGAGTCATTATCAATAAAAACAGTTTGTTCACCATTTTCTAATGATGTCATTACAGTCGTAAGCTTATTTTCCATCTCCTTTTGATCATAAGACAAACATTCAATTGCTTCTTTTAAATGCAATTCACGTTCATTGCCATTTGCATCTTTACGATGATAATCATAAAAACGGAAAGTAACATCTGTAGCCTGTTGGATTTCATAAACAACACTCCCCTTTTTTAATGCATGTAATAATCCAGCCGGAAGATATACAAAATCATCAGGATGGACTTCTAAATGACGAATCAGTTTATCCCACTGTTCTTCCTTGATATAGTGAGTCAAATCAGCTTCATCTTTGGCATTGTGTCCATAAACAATCTTGGCTCCTGGCTCAGCTTCAATAAAATACCAAGCTTCATTTTTGCCTGCTTGATAACCTAACTTTAAAGCCGCTTTTACATCAGGATGAACTTGGATACTTAAATCATCTTCTGGTCCTACTAACGAAATAATAACCGGAAACTGTTCATTAGGATGACCAAATAATTCTTGATGCTCCTGCCATAATTCTAATAAAGTTTTTCCTTGATATGGTGCAGTCTCACAAATATTTGAAGCCCCTTTTTGGCAGCTAAATGACCAAGCCTGTCCAACTCCATCCGGAAAATCATGATAGCCAAAATAATCTTTAACTAACGTATGTCCCCATATAGCCAAGCGTGGGATCGGTTTAAAAAATAATACACCCATAATTTTTCTCCTTATAAAAAATAGGCATTAATATGCCTATAGTGTAAACAAAGCAAATAAACCAATTACGGTTACAAAGATTGATAAGCAATTAGCTAATGAGACAATATTAGCTTTGATTCTAAAACCATATTTACTATAAATTAAATTATTTACTTGTTTTGCCTTAGTGACATGATAATCACCTAACAAAGCAAAAACAACGATTACGATTCGCATTGGTAAACTTGTTCCAATTCCATCACCAAAATAATTCCATGGTACGATAGCTAAAATAAGTGCTAAAACTGAAGCAAATAAAGCTGCACCAATATATGGATTTTTTTCATCTCGATGCTTTTCCATTCGTTCAATATCTTTTTTAGACATCTTTTGTTTTATTTTATTATCATTATATTTTTGAGCATAACTACGTTGTTCAACTTTAATTACTTCACTACCACAGCTATCACAAAATTTTGCAGAATCTTTAAGTACAGCACCACATTTTCGACAATACATAATATCCACCTGCTCTCTATTTCAAAATAACTTGTGAAAAATTAACTAAACTAACAAAACCACTAATAACGATCGATACCCAAGCATAATTTTTATTACCATTTGGTTCGAATCCTTTTTTTCGATCCTGTTTATCTACCCGCAATGACAATACACCACAAACGATTGCCCCAAGATAAGCAAACGAACTAAGAATATATGGAATCTTTACATTTCCACCAACTGCACTAAATATTGTTCCTGCGATAAAATCCAATCCAATTAAACCGATAAAAAATAGGAGGATCCCTAATTTAGCCCAGCTATTTTCACGGGGATTCTTTTTTAACTTTGATTTGTTTTTTTGTTTAAGTGCATCTGCACTAATTTCTTTACCGCAATGATAACAGAAAGCTGAATCTTGTGGTATTTCCTTATGACAATATGGACATTCCATAATTAGTTCCTCCTTATTTTTTAATTAAGAGAACTTGTTAAAGTTTTCTTAATTAATTAATTCTATGCCTCTGCAGTATTCATTTTAGCAACTTCAGCTTTTTCATAAGCTTTCCAGAATGGATAGAAGATAACTAATCCGATTGCTAGATTGATAAATACAATAATGATACCACCAACTGAACCACCAGCAGATAAATAACCTAAGATTGGTGAAGGTGTTGCCCAAGGCAATGACATATACATTTTTCCTACAAAACCAATACTAGTTAACCAATAAGTTAAAGCCCCTGTTAATGTATGAGTTAAAATAAATGGAATTAATAGGAAACCATTCATTACTACTGGTAACCCAAACATAATTGGTTCAATAATACAGAAAATTGCAGGTGGTAAACAGATTGTTGCTAATGGTTTCAAATGAGGTAATTTCTTACTAGACATAAACATGTAAATTAAAATTGGCCAGCAAGATGATACCCATTGAGATAGACGACATAAGTTTGGTGTCCAAACATATGGTAAATCTTTAACTAATGTTCCAGCAGTAAAAGCAGTGTTGTTATCAGCAAGCCATTGATTTGTAAAGACATTAGTAACTGCACCAGTAATATTGTCACCATGTAGACCACACATCCATAGCAATGCTGATAAGAATTGCTGCAAGCTATAAACAAAGACATTGTCTGCCGCTCCTAAGACTGGTAATAACATTTCTCCAACCAATACTGGAATATTGATTCCGGCTAAAGTTCTAATTCCCCAACATACAATCGTAATAAAGAAATAAGGAATAATTGCTGAGAAACTATCTGAGATAGCAGGTGGTACTGAATCAGGCAATTTGATTACAATATTCTTTTTTAAACATATATTAATAATATTAATTGCAATTGCTCCAGCGATCATTGCTGTAATCAAACCTGAACCACCCCAATAAGTACTTTCGAAAGCACTGCCTCCAGCACTTAAAGTTCCATCTTTAGCAGTGATTACTAAATTACCAACAGAATCATAGTTTAATAACATAAAAGCAAAGAATGCTCCGACTGCCCCTGTAGTCTTATTAAATCCTTTAATTTCTGCATATTCTCCCCCGAAAGCGATAATAATGTAGATAGCCATAATTCCCATTGATAAACTATTGACTAATGCAAGATCATCAGCCCAAGGCTTTAAAAATGGAATTAATGCTTTAGTTGTCAATCCACCATCTGAACAGAATAAGTATACTACTAAGAAGATTGACCCAACCATTGTTACTGGTAATGCTGCGACCATCCCATTTACGATTGCTCGTACAAATGGGATTTGTCCAAATCTTGTCATTGGTCCAGCGATTACATCAACTTTTTCCAATACTTTGTCCATGAAGGACTTTTTTTCAGTAGACATATTTTTTCCTCCCTTAATTTTCAAAAACGCTTTAAATGTAAACGTTTTCTCTTTGTCTATCTATATAGTATACCCATTCACTTATTTTTTCGATATATTATCCTGTCGTAAATTATGCCATTTTTATTTACAAATACCTCAAACCCATTGGTATTATTAATGTTTTTAGAAAATAGAAGTCTTAAAAAACAATGAGTAAACGTTTACTTTTTTTACTAATTTTGATATAGTTTTACTAGGGAGTGACCATATGAAACTAAAAAAAAACGAATTAAAAATTATTCAATTATTATTAGCTTCACCAGACTACATTTCAACCTACGATATCGCTACCTCGACAGGAATTCCTCGTCGTTTAGTGCGTGATGAAATTAGTAACGTTAGAGTTATTTTGTCATCATTAAACCTTAATTTATTATCCAAGCCTTCAAAAGGTTATTTTATCGAAGGAAAGTCTTCTAAAGATTTAAGCCGATTGCAAAACATTATTAATGATAATGAGCGTGATGAAAATAATGTTTTTCCAACTTTACCAAAAGATCGTAGAAATTATATTGCAAAAAGATTAATTGAAGAGGCCAGCTACATTAAATTAGAAACTTTCGCTAATGAATTATTAGTAAGTCGACCAACTGTTGCTAATGATGTCCTTCTTTTAAAAAAAGATATTCATAAATATGGTTTAACTTTAATTCAAAAACCAAATTACGGTATTAGTATTCAAGGAAGTGAAATTTCAAAAAGAAAAGTCTTAGCTGACTGGGTTTTTGAAAACTTAACACAATCAGATATGTTTGGTGATTTCTTGGATGCCTATTTTAATTCTCCAGATTATCAAATCATTGAGATCATTAATCAGCATCAAATCATTATGAGCGATATTAGTTTGATTGACTTTTTAATTTGTTTCTCTATCGCTATTGCAAGGAATACGATCAATCATACGATTGATAGCCCAATCGCTAATTTCGAGCAATTCAAGGATCGTTTTGAATATGCTACTGCTAAAGAATTAGGAAAATATGTTCAAGAACGTTTTAAAATTGATTTCAATGAATATGAGATTCAAAATATTACTATTTTATTAATCTGTAAAAGGTCATCACGCGGCTTATCTGCTTCTCATGATGATAATGTAATTACCATTGCTAATGAAATTCTAGCGAGAATCAAAGCAGAAACATTAATTACTTTTGATACTGATAAATTATTTAGAATCCTATCGCTATATATTGAAAATACTTTGATCAGACAAGCATATGTTGAAAAAATCCGTACCCCGGTATATGAAAATATTCAATATGAATATCCTCTACCATATCATTTAGCATCTATTGCATCAGCAACGATTCAACAACACTCCAAGATAAAGTTATCACGTAGTGAATTATCGGCATTTACAATACTCTTTAATAATGCTATTAACAATCAAAACAAGAAAAAGAAAAAAGTTTTATTGATCAATTGTATGAGTGGTTCTATGTTTACACTACATCGTTATCGGATTGAAACTGAATTAGCAGCACAATTAGTTATTACTAAATATACTCAATATTATCGAATCAATGAGGAGGACTTAAGTAATTATGACTTAATTATTTCTTCAGTACCGATTCGTAAACAATTATCGATTCCTGTAATTAATACCAGTTATATGATTACTAATGATGATATCATTAGAATCAAAAGCTATTTATCTTATTTATTCAATGATGAAGACCTTGTTTATTATTTTCATCCATATCTATATTCATCCAATGTTAAAGTCAAAAGCAAAAAGGGCGTCGCCTCAACTTTCTATCATTTATTAACATGTCTTTATCCAAATCTAAAAGATACTTTCAAATACGAGTTAAATAAACAGCATCGTTATACTTTGAACACTTTCAATAATGTGATTGGGCTAATAAAACTAAATAAACCAATCAATGCCAATAACAATATCGTCGCAATTACTTTAAATGAACCAATCCTGTTTGATCAGCAGCAAATGCAGGTCATTATCCTCTTTTCATGTTTAGACAATAATAATATTATGTATAATACTTTATTTAATACGCTGAAAAATGTTGCTAATAATGAACTTGATGTAAAAAAATTATTATCTCACTTATCGTATCCAGAGTTTCTCAGCGTAATCAAAAACAACAAATAGCTTTAAAAGCATTTGTTGTTTTTTCATTACACTTTATTTTAGCTAAGAATTATATTATCAATGGCAGAGATTATTAGTACAGGGAGGCACTAATGGACAATACAATTCACTAACAGTTATTTACTTTTTTGTCTTTCTTCAATTTCTTTCAACATATCGATTCTAACTTGATGACGCCCACCTTCATACTCACCAGTTAACCAGGCATCAACAA